>JANQST010000106.1 GCA_028279155.1 Cyclobacteriaceae bacterium | reverse complement strand
GAATCAACGCACTTGATATTTCTGCAGCAGGACCATTTAATGTGGGTGGTCGAACACGTGCGGTTGCGCTTGATGTCCGAAACGAAAATATCATCATAGCAGGTGGTGTTTCAGGAGGCATTTGGAAAAGCATCGATGGTGGAGCGACCTGGATACGAAAATCTGATCCTGAAAACAGAAATAGTGTCACCGCTCTGGTACAAGACACACGTCCGGGAAAAGAGGATACCTGGTATCATGGGACCGGTGAATTGTTTGCTAATTCCGCAAGAGGCGGTGGGGCAGCTTTCCGAGGCAATGGAATTTACAAATCCACAGATAATGGCGAGACCTGGAACGTAATCCCTTCCACTGTTGATTCAGAACCTTCCGTTTTCAGTAGCCAGTTTCAATATATATGGGACATGGAGATCAACGATAAGAACCTTGCACAGGATGAGCTTATCGTAGCAGCTTTTGGTGGAATACTGAGGTCCTTGGATGGAGGAGACACATGGACTGTAGTGGTAGGACAACAATTATTTGATCAACCTGCTGGTACTGATTTGAACGAAATCAATGCCTCCTTTTTTACCGGACTTGAAAAAACTACAAGTGGGCTTTTCTTTGCTTCGTTATCTACACTCAGTACGCCGGATGGGGATTCTCCTGATGCGGGCCTTTATGTCTCAACAGATGGCAATGAGTGGGTTGAATTCAATCCATTTTCTCCAGAATCACAGTACCGACGCATCGTGATGGGCCATGACCCGTCAAATCCATCGAGGTGTTATTTCCTCGTGGATACGAGTCCAGTCTTCTTGCTAAGGTATGATTTCGTTCGAATTGGAGCTAATGGAGCAGAAGGCACATGGACAAACCTCGTAGCTAATGTTCCTGCATTCGGAGGATCACAGGGTGATTTTGATACACAGGGATCATTTAATATGATGGTCAGCGTACATCCGAATGATCCGGATTTAGTATTCCTCGGCGGAACCAATCTATACCGATCAACAGATGGGTTCACTTCTGACGAAAATACGGACTGGATAGGCGGATACAATCCTGAAGGTGGACTAAGTTCCTATGCCAATCACCATCCTGATCAACATGACCTGCTGTTCTTTCCTTCGAATCCTAACAAGATGCTCTCCGCCAGTGATGGTGGTCTAATTGTCTCCAATGATGTGAACAATGATTCTGTGACCTGGCAGAGTCGGAACAATGGCTATGTGACATCACAGTTTTTCACCATCGCACTTTCAAAAGAAGAAAACGACGATGCAATCATTGGAGGGATGCAGGACAATGGAACAGATATTACCTCCGGTTCGACAAATTGGTTGGATGTAATCGGAGGAGATGGAGCTTATGCCGCCACAACGCCAGGAAAACTAACCTGGTTTTCATCCTTTCAGCGCGGGAATGTGCTTAGACTAACATTGGATGAAGATAATGACATCACCTCCTTTGCACGAGTTGATCCACAACCGTTGGTAAACGGTGCAGCATCTGATTACCTCTTCATCACCCCGTTTGTTTTGGATCCATTGGAACCACATCGAATGTTCATTGCTGGTGGAAATCACTTGTATGTGAATGAAAACGTGGGACAATCACCAGCTGGTTCTCTCGACGGAATAAGACTAGGATGGGAAGAAGTCAATGAAACACCGTTGGAAACAGGGGTAGTTTCTGCTATAGACATTTCCAACAATGGTGCAGTAGTATTTTTTGGAACATCCGATGGACATTTCTTTAAAGTGAACAACGCCAACGATGTACTGGCAAGGACATCCACAGAATTGGATAATTCTTCCTTTCCGGAAGAAGGGTATGTTTCAAGTATTTCAATCAACCCTGATGATCAAGATCATTTGATGGTCGTGTTCTCCAACTATGAGATTCCTTCGATTTTTGAGAGTACTGATGGAGGGTTGTCGTTCACGGATGTAAGTGGAAACCTCGAACAATTTCCCGATGGTTCAGGGAACGGTCCGAGTATCCGATGGGGTGAGCTGATCCCAAAGAATTCGAGTGTATTCTACGTTGTTGGCACCTCAACAGGTCTTTACAGTACCGAAGCGACCAGTGGCACAACGACATCATGGACAAAAGAATCACCTGATTTGATTGGCAGTGCTGTGATCACAATGATGGATTATCGACCTATAGACGGCAAGTTGGCGGTGGCAAGTCATGGGAATGGAGTATTCACAACTACTATTGATGATTTCAAACGACTCGAACTGACAAGGGAAGGAGCTGACTTTTCACTAAGGTCTGCTTACCCTAATCCATTTATTGAATCAACAAGGATCCAGTATTCCATACCGGAAGATGGGGTGGTTCGAATCAATCTTTATTCACGCAATGGAGAACTTGTTCGAAACCTTCTATGGGCAAGACAATTCGCAGGGGAGAACAGCATTGTTTGGGATGGAACAAATACAGTAGGAACTACCGTTGCAAATGGTCTCTATTTCTATTCTGTCGAATATGGAAGTTCCAGAAAGACAGGAAAGCTGATTCTCAGGAACTAGCTACTTAATTGTGAACACGAGCATTGCATACGCGATGATCAATACCCAAAAATGATAGTTGATGACATTAGGTATTACATCAATCTCCATTAATACTAACAACAGCGCCAGGAGTATGGATACGATTCTGATTGTAGTCTTTGTGCTTTTTTTCATAGCCTGATAATAGTTAGATCAGTACTAATGTATTGAAACTTTGGTGCTTTCTCAATAAGATGTAGACATTTGCAGCGGTAAAATCATGGCTCAAGTAGGCAAGGATATTGATTTGGCGATTTCTTTATTGGAATCCGATGAGTTGGTGGGGATTCCGACCGAGACGGTTTATGGCCTGGCGGGCAATGCATTGAGTGAATCAGCAATTCTCAAAATATATTCTGCTAAGAATCGCCCGAAATTTGACCCGTTAATTGCGCATACGTATTCAATCGATGCTATTCATGAGCTGGTAAAGCACATACCCTCAAAGGCCTTGAAACTTGCGGAAAACCTTTGGCCTGGTCCACTTACATTGTTGCTTGAGAAATCAGAAGAAATCCCTGACTTACTTACATCAGGATTGCCTCGTGTTGCAATCAGAATTCCGAACCATCCACTTACACTTAAGCTATTAAAAAAGCTCAGTTTTCCTCTAGCAGCTCCAAGTGCCAATCCATTTGGTTATGTATCTCCTGTGGAGGCCGAACACGTCAATGAGCAGTTGGGCGATAAGATCAACTACATTCTTGATGGTGGAAAATGTGCTGTAGGATTGGAATCAACCATTGTTGGTTTTGAGGGAGAAGACCCTGTGGTTCACCGACTTGGTGGAATTGCCATTGAGGAATTGGAGAAAATTGTGGGAAAAGCCAAAATCGAAACAAACAACAGTTCCAATCCAGCAGCACCCGGAATGTTAAAATCGCATTATTCGCCTGGAAGAAAGTTGATCATCGGTGACATTGCAGTTAATGCTGAAAAGTATAAGGACAAGCGCATTGGTATCATTTCTCTAAGCGAGGATTACAGTCATCTGGCAGTTACAAATTTCATTTTATCTCAAGCGGGTGATCTGGAGGAAGCTGCCAGTAATCTGTTCAGGGCATTGAGACAAATGGATAATCCGAAACTTGATCTCATCCTTACGGAGGAAGTACCAAATATTGGGATTGGCCTGGCAATCAACGATCGATTAAACAGGGCAGCTGTTTAGCGTGCAAAAGAGGTAATTATGCCAAATTTGAAACCTGGAAAGTTCTTATTTTCCAACGTGTAAAAGGGAACAGAAACTCCACCGAAAACACGCAAATTGACAGTCGAATTCCGGTTGATAAGGTAGCCACCTCCCAGGTAAAGTCCGATTCCCCCTTGTGTTGTGTCGGGCTCTTCTGAAAATTTAGGATCTCTTTTAGTCGTCATGAATCCATATTCTAGTCCGCCATCCAGAAATACTGTTGAACGTTGTCTGCTCAGCGGGAACGTAGCTCCCAAACTAAAGCTCCCATTGGTAAGTTCTCGTCCTTCAAAGGCACCGTCTCTTAACAAAGACGATGAGGGGTAGTAATCAAAATTAAGGCTGAATAGAAAGGTTGAAGCGTCATAGGTATAGGCCAAACCGATTCCGGATAGGGTCTCTTCTC
Organism: Cyclobacteriaceae bacterium; assembly: GCA_028279155.1. Taxonomy (GTDB): domain Bacteria; phylum Bacteroidota; class Bacteroidia; order Cytophagales; family Cyclobacteriaceae; genus Ekhidna. Next base: position 3,167 of record JANQST010000106.1, on the reverse strand, counting down.
CAAAAAGATATTTTCCCCCAATTGTTAGCCCGATAAAATGGTTTACCTTGATCTGCTTTAAGTCGATTCCCCTGCTATCATATTCTGTCACCTCATCTATTTCGATATCTGTTTTTGCAGTTTTTGTTGTAAGAAATGATCGGCCTAGTCTCGACAACAAAGGATCCAGATCTTCTTCCAGGGTCCCTTTGACCATATCATGCCAAACACGCTCACCGGTAGCTACCTCATACAATCCCAAAGAAATGATGAAAACTCCTTGGAGATTGTGGATTTCACCATCCATGTAGTACCTGGCTGAAATTCCCTTTGCATTTTCAAGCGCTAATTGCTGATCCTCATCTTCATAATAAGCCTGACCTATTCTTTCAGGAAGCAGCACTGCATATTTATGATTGTTTTCTACATAAGATTTGAGAAGCTTAGATGTAGAATATTGCAAGTCCGCATCCTTGTCTGTGTTGATTAACTCAAAATATGGGAAGTAGACAATGTTGTTTTGAGCGTATATCACACTTGAAAAGAATACCGTAAGAACAATTAAAAGTGGTTTTATGGTAGTGTTCATGGGTTTTCTCATTTAGGTCAACTCTCTTTAAGTCGATGTTTCTCAAGCAAGCCCCTAAAATTTTTTGAAAGAAAACAAGTGACCAACACCAAGGCAATGATGAATATGGATAGCTTTGCCGCCGGTTTAAACAACAGAACAATGAAAGCGAAAGCAAACGATAACGTAAAAGTCCATTATACTGGAAAACTCACCTCCGGTGAAGTATTTGATTCATCCGAAGGACGTGAACCATTGGCTTTTACAGTGGGGGGCGGACAGATGATTAAAGGATTCGATGATGCGGTCGATGGCATGGAACTTAACGAAAAGAAAACAGTCACTATCGAAGCTAAAGATGCTTACGGAGAACATAAAAATGAGTTGATCCAGCAAATACCTAAAAGCAACTTGCCTGAGGATATGCAGCCGGAAATTGGGCAAAAACTAATCGCCACCAATGATCTTGGTCATCAAACCCAGGTTTCTGTGATCGATGTTACAGCGGAGGATATTACCATTGATGCCAATCATGATCTTGCAGGAAAAGACCTTGTTTTTGATATTGAATTGGTTGAGATCAGCTAAAACACAGTATTTATCTAATTAGAAAAGGGGCTTTTGGCCCCTTTTTACTTTTCTCTGATCGTTGAAAAGTCTCCTAAAGAACATTTTTAGAAAAGTGCGAAACTTTTTTTACATACAACTAGTTTAGTTAATTAAGACTGTTAATCGAATCGCATTAAGAACCAGCTTATTCTTCTTTGTTTTTTGATTGTAGTCACAACACCTTGACCCTTCACCCTACTGCTTATCGACATGAAGCGACATCATTTGAAGTCGTCATGTGAAACTATAAACCGCTATTGAATGCAAGCCACACGATTAAACAGTAGTTATCCGCCGGATATCACAAAAGCTTCTCAAGGAGAAAAAACAATTCGAGTTGAATATCAAAAAGTCCTCAACCTTATTACAGTTAAAGGATCTTCGATCGGAGACCACTCTTCATATAAGTACGACTACCTGATTGATAAAATTGAAACCCATTTAAAAAATGGGAATTCACTGCAACTGTACTTCAACTTTGATTTTTTAGATAATTCCGCACTGGGCTACCTTGGAATTGTTATTTCCACGTTAAATGAACTCCACGATAAAGGAAAAATGGTCAAGGTTTTTTGGAGTTGTTTAAGTGTCGCAGATAATATGAATGATGAAGGGGAGAAGCTGAAAGCGCTTAGCAAGTTTCCGTTTCATCACTAAATTCAATACAATTTCTATCTTTGTGAACTATTTCAAACTTAAATAGTTCGAATTTCGTACTATTTATATAAGTGTTTTAACGATGAGTGTAGAAGAAAATAAAGTAGTAAGGTTCACCTGTGCATTGGAAATGATGTTAATGAAAATGCAGGAAGTTGACAATACCTGTGTGGAACTTACCAAAGACATCAGCAAGCGTGACTTTTCAATTATAGTCTTTGTTGGTAAGCAGGAAGAGGTAATCATGCGAGATATTGCAGAATACCTGAATGTACCCATGAGTACCTGCACGGGAATCGTTGATAAATTGGTAGAAAAAGGTCATCTCGTCCGTTTTCACTCCGAAGAAGATAGAAGAATTATCAAAGTGACCTTGAGTGAAGTTGGAAAAACTTCCTTTCATTTGATGAAATCCACCTTATTCAATATGGGTAATACGATGCTCAGTGATCTAAATAAATCTGAGCAAGAGAATTTGATCACACTTCTGGAAAAAGTGACACTCAATCTTGATCAATACGTCCCTGAAGCTGCAGAATCAGTAGTTTAGAAAAAAATATTTCGAAAATCGAACTATTTTGAAACCAAAATAATGTTAGGTCCGTTCTATGCATTAATTTCGAAAATCGAACTATTCGAAAACAATAAAATTTAATTTTCAGATAGTGTCCAATTCGAATTAAAGATTTCGTCAGTCTGAAAAATGAAACGAATAGACTACTCTACAATCTTACTATGAAGGAAAAAATTGATCTTTTTAGAAAACGCTCCGGACAGTTTGGAACTGCTTGGGGTAAGTGGGTTATCAAAAATAGATGGCCAGCATTAATCCTGACCGTCTTAATCGTGATGGCTGCCGGATATGGTGCACAATATGTTAGATTCAATAGCGATTACCATGTTTTCTTTAGTGAAGACAATCCACAATTGTTAGCCTATGATGGCCTTCAGGCAAAATACACGAAAGATGATAATGTTTTTATTGTATTGAGTCCGAAGGAAGGCCCTTTGTTTACCCAGGAAAACCTGGCTGCAATCGAAGAATTAACAACAGAAGCCTGGCAAACACCTTATTCCAGTCGAGTTGATGCGATCACGAATTTTCAATACACAAGGGCAGAAGAGGATGACCTCTATGTGGATGATTTGATCTTTGATGCAATGAACAAGTCTGATGAAGAGCTTCAGGCATTAAAGGAAATTGCGGTGAATGATTCACGGCTTGTGAATCGGTTGATCAACAAGGAAGGTAGTGTTACGGCTGTGAATGTCACCGTACGTCTCCCGGACGTTGATAATGGCGAAAATACGGAAATCGTAGCCTTCGCTCGTCAAATGGTTGCAGATTTTCAGG
>JANQST010000085.1 GCA_028279155.1 Cyclobacteriaceae bacterium | reverse complement strand
GATTTTGAAAGGTGCTAATGTTGGACATCTGACTTTCAACTTTGCTTTTCAAAACCTGATTCTCATTTTGGGCCTGTGATAGATCCTCCTTCAATTTTCGGTTATCGCTTAGGATTAACTGAATCTTTCTTTCAAGGGTTTGGATCTCTCTGTACAATTGCTCGTTTGGCATTATTTTCTTATCACAGCTCCTAATTCTCTTTCGTACAAACTCATGAGGCCATTCATGGTCCGATCAATTTGTTTGTCCGTTAAAGTTTTGAATTTATCTTGAAGAAAAAAACTAATTGCGTAAGCTTTTTTTCCTTTTTCTATTTTTTCCCCCTCGTAGACACTAAAGAGGTTGATTCTGTTCAATAATTTTTTTTCTTGTTTGAAGGCAAGGTCTTCGATTTGGGCATAGGAAACCTGCTTATCTATAACCAAGGATAAATCTCGCTTCACTTCAGGATATTTAGGAATGGGTTCAAAAGCAATGTCGGACTTGTAATTTTTTTTTATTGCACTCCAATTTAATTGCGCACAGAAAACTTCTTGCTTGATTCCGTACATTCTTAAAAGACTGTCATTCAACCTGCCTACAGTCCCTAGTGATTGCCCGTTTTTCTTAAATGTCAATTCGTAAGCAAATTGAGGGCTTTCCTCTGGCTCAGAATTGAATTTTCTAATTCCCGCATATTTGAACATCGATTGGATGACATTGGTTAGGTCATGAAATCCTACTTTTCGATTTTCTTCCAGCCAATTGTTATCCAGTGTGTCTCCGGTCATATAAATAGATAGCCACTCAGTCTCCTGAAATTCATCTCCTGATTTTTGATACGTACGGCCAATTTCGAAAAACTTGAGATTCGGACTCTTTCTGTTGATATTATAAGCAATGGACTGGAGTGCTGTATAAACAGGAGAGGTCTTTAAGACTGCCAAATCTTCACTTGAGGGATTGAGCATTGGTACAGGCTCGCTGCCCAACGGAAATTTCTTGAAATAATCAGGACTCGTTAACGAATTGGTTAAAATCTCAGAGAAGCCTTTTCCAGCCAGGAATTTCGATAAATCTTCTTGAACTCTATATGGTTCGAACTCATCGAATTCAGCTAAATAATCAGTTGAGAACTCGGTGTCCAATTCAATTTCGTTGAATCCATAGATTCTAAGCACTTCTTCTACGAGATCAGCTGGTCGGGTTACATCGCTACGATAAGCAGGAACTATTGCTCTAAATCCTGTTTCGGTTACGTTCTCGGTTTTGATATCCAGCCAATTAAGGATCTCTATAATCCGCTCATTCGGCAGTTCTTTTCCTATGAGCCAGTGGAAATTTTGAAAAGTGATTTCAATTTCTGCTGGTTTGATCTTATTAGGATAAATATCAACAATGTCAGATGCTATTTCACCTCCAGCTAACTCTAGGATTAACGAGGTGGCTAGTTGGACTGCCGGAATTGTCATTTCAGGATCAGCACCTCTCTCATATCTAAATGAAGCATCAGTTGAAAGTCCGTGATATTGTGCAGTTGACCTAATGCCATCCGGATGCCAGTAGGCACTTTCTACGAAAATATTTTTAGTCGTGACTTTTACTCCAGACTTGAGTCCTCCAAATACACCAGCGATACACATTCCTTCGCTTTTGCCATTGCAAACCATCAGGTCTTTGTCGCTCAATTCTCGCTCTTTCTCGTCCAGAGTGATAAATTTTGTCTTCTTAGGCAATCGCTTGACGATAATCTCATTTCCGTCAATCTTATCCGCATCATACATGTGATTTGGTTGCCCGATCGAGTGCAAGACATAGTTTGATATATCCACTATGTTGTTGATGGGGTCCAATCCAATGGATCTCAATTTCCATTGAAGCCAATCCGGAGAAGGTTTTACCTCGATGCCTTTGATGTAGATGCCAGAAAACCTTGGACAAGCCTCATGATCTTCAACAGTTACCTTGATCGGGTTTTCTTTCTTAATCTTAAGGTCATTGACCTGAGGTAATGTGAGTTCTTTTTTGAAGAAAGCTTTTAAATCCCTGGCAGCTCCCATGTGGGATGTAGCATCTCCTCTGTTTGGTGTCAGCCCAATTTCGAAAATATGATCTTCTCCTGTTTCAAAAAGTTGTATGGCTGGTGTCCCATTGGGGAGATCTGTATCCAATACCATTATTCCATCATGCTCAGTCCCCAATCCAATTTCATCTTCAGCACAAATCATTCCTTCTGAAACCTCACCACGGATTTTCGCCTTTTTGATTTTGAATGGCTCACCATTGGTAGGATAGATGGTAGAATTGACTGTGGCTACTAATACTTTTTGACCTGAGGCTACATTTGGAGCACCGCAAACTATGTCAGATAGCTTTTCGGCTCCTATATCAACCTTTGTGACTTTTAATTTATCTGCGTTGGGGTGTTGTTCACAAGATTTTACTTCGCCAACAACCACACCAGCAAGACCACCGGGAATTTTTTCGACTTGCTCAATTCCTTCTACCTCTAACCCTGTCTGGGTCAAGATTTCACCAAGATCCTCCGGATTTTGATTGAAATCGATGTATTCCTTAAGCCAATTATATGAGATCTTCATTTATGCGGTTTCTACGGTCGGCAAAAATAATGAGAGGATGAATGACTATTCAGTCTTATAGTCTTTTTCTCCAGCCTCAATAGCTATGTTAAGATAGTTTTCTCTAGGTGGTAATGGACAGAGATAGTCTTCAACATAAGCACAATATGGGTTATAAGCCTTGTTAAAATCAATTTCTATATGATTGGATTTACCTACTTCCAAATCCAAATATCGACCACCACCATAGGATGAGATTGCACTGGTTTCGTCTAGAAAAGCTGTCAAATATTGATTGCCAAAACCCAAAGGTTTCAAAATAAGAAGTGAGTGCTCTGAGTTCTGCAATGAAAAGTTGGCTCGTGCAAATTTGAGATACTTTGCCTGCGACCCATCGCTATTTGTGATAGAAACCGTTTCTCTGGTGGTAAGACGCTCAAGTTTTGCTCTGACTTTGTAATCCGAATTAGCAGGAAAAAAAGTAGCCGGCACGTATTTAATATTTTTTTGGACAAACGGGCTGGCTTCAGAATTTTTGAAAAAATCATGTCTGTCATTTCGGAATTTTTCGATTTCTTCCAGATACTCATCTGAAGAACCGCCGGATTGAGTAAATACAAAGACTAGAAGAGCGATTGGAATGAGGATGAGAACAGCCTTTTTCATTAAATGATATTTTTTGTCCTATTACTACTCTCGATTTTATCGGAAGGGAAAGTTTCGTAGAGAATTCTCCTCCGTTGAAATGACATTCAAATCTAATTTGTTACTGCAACAAATTTTCATCTGCGAAGCTGTAAAACGAATTGTTTGCAATGATCATATGGTCAAGGAGATTGACATCTAATGATCTGCAACCTTCTCTAATTTTCTTTGTTAATGCGGTATCTTCCCTGCTGGCCCTAAGGTTTCCACTGGGATGGTTGTGGACAAGAATAAGACCGCTTGCCATTTCTTCAATAGCTTTCTTAAAAATGATTTTTGGATCGACGACAGTGCCGGAGACTCCTCCACGACTAACTTGTTGCTTCAGTATCACCTCATTGTTTCTTTTGAGCAAAATGATCCAAAATTCTTCATGGTCAAGATCAATTAGGTCACCATTGATAAAATCAAAAGTGTCTTGGGAGGAGTGTATTTTAAATTCTTTATTGGGATCTGCATTTTTCCTTCTACGACCAATCTCAAGTGCGCTTACGATTGAGATGGCTTTTGCTTCTCCAATTCCCTTAAACTTCTGTAGATTCTTTATGGATAATTTAGCCAGGCTGTTAAGGTTATTATCGCAATGATTGAGGAGTTGCTGTGCAAGTTCTACAGCTGTTTGATCCTTATTCCCGGATCCAATTAATATTGCAATTAGTTCAGCTTCGGATAATGCAGCTTTTCCTTTTAACAACAGCTTCTCCCTTGGGCGATCTTGTTCAGCCCATTTCTTTATGGTCATTCTTGCTTCTTCCATCTCAAAATTTCTCGAATGGGAAGTTTAAGTGTTTTTAGGCCATAAAGAAAAAACCCCATGCACTGAATGCATGGGGTATACTAACTGTAGTTCTTAATTTCTTCTATAGACTAGCGACGTGCTTGGTCAGTTGTGATTTCAAGTGACCAGCCTTGTTCTTGTGAATGATGTTTTTCTTGGCAAGCTTATCAATCATGCCCACAACCTGAACCAAAAGTTCTTCACCATTCTTCTTATTGGTAGTCTCTCTCAGTCTTTTTATAAACGTTCTGGCAGTCTTATGTTGATACTTATTCCTAAGCTTTTTAGCCTCGTTACTTCTAATTCTTTTTAATGCAGATTTATGGTTTGCCATAATGCTTTTTTCTATTCTGAAAATTTCGGACGGCAAAGATAGATGTTTTGACTGGAAATGAAAAAATGAATCGCTTTATTTTGGTGTATACTATATGTAGTTCACAGTCCAGAAAAACATGCGCTATTTTAAGTGAATGCGTGCATTTCTTACTTTATTAATCCTAATTGTTCCTATTTTGAGTGAAGGCTGGGGTTTTTTTGCTCATCATAAAATCAATCGACTTGCGGTATTTACATTACCTCCAGAGATGGTCGGTTTTTATAAGTATCATATTCAGTATTTGACTGAAAAAGCAGTAAATCCGGATAAAAGAAGGTATGCCTTAAAGGATGAGGCTTCCCGGCACTATATTGATTTAGATGTCTACGGAGATTCTGCAGTTTATAAAATGCCGAGATACTGGAAAGATGCGGTTGAATTGTATACAGAAGATACGCTTCAAGCCTATGGTATCGTACCATATCATATCAATCGAGTGAGCTTTTGGTTGATAGATGCTTTTAAAAACAAAGATGCAGAGCAGATTCTAAGGCTTTCAGCTGATATTGGACATTACATCGCCGATGCAAATGTCCCTCTTCATACTACTGAAAATTACAATGGGCAATTAACAGGTCAATATGGAATTCATGGTTTCTGGGAATCAAGATTGCCGGAGTTGTTTTTCAATGACTATGATCTGTTAACTGGAAAGGCTCAGTATGTTGAAAATTTGCAATTGTATGCATGGGATGCTGTGGTTAATGCTCACCGGGCCCTTGATTCGGTATTGCTGTTTGAAAATCAACTGACACAGAAGTATTCGGATTCTAAAAAATATGGGTATGAAGAGCGAGGAAATTCCACTGTCAGAACATATTCATACAACTTTTCAGAAGATTATCACCGAAAACTAAATGGTATGGTTGAGCGAAGAATGCGAGCATCGATCAAAATGGTAGGAGATTTTTGGATGAGTTGTTGGGTAAAAGCAGGACAGCCAGATCTATCACAACTAGTTGGGGGCACATTGAATATTCAGGATTCTACTTATGTCAAATACCCCAACATAAAATTGAGAAATCATGAGGCAATAATTGAAGAGCAGTAAATGTGAGGCATTGTAATACCAGCCTCAATCAGCTTACAGGATAGTTATTCTTAGTGGGCGGTAATAAATACGTTTGCTGCGGTCTCAACCAGCCATTATGAAGAGAGCTATGATACCGAGTATCAAAGATCCCCACCTTAACAAAACAGCATACTTTGACAGTAATTGAAATTCCATGCTTTAAAAAGACTAAAACACGTGGGTTTTTTGTATTCTTTTTAATCCCTAAATCTACCTAAGCAATAAACCTATTAAAGTAATACTTTAAGTAGGTTAAATGAGAATTTGAAGTAGATCATTTCGATTATTTAGATATTGTCCGAAAAAATTTTCTTCTTTCATCTTTTTTACCAAATCTTCTAAATCTTCCGAATTCTTCAATTCGATACCTACAACAGCAGATCCGGTTTCTCGTGAGTTCTTTTTGGTATATTCAAAATGAGTGATGTCATCGCTTGGTCCAAGAATCTCAGTTACAAATTCCTTGTGCGCTCCGGCACGTTGAGGAAAGTTGACGATGAAATAATGTTTGAGTCCTTTATAGAGTAGCGCTCGTTCTTTGATTTCTTCGGTGCGCGTAATGTCATTGTTTCCTCCACTGACAATGCAAACCACGTTTTTATCAGCAATTTCTTCTGAGAAATCATCCAACGCTGCTAATGTGAGCGCCCCGGCAGGTTCAGCCACGATCGCATCCTTATTGTACAGCTTTAGGATCGTTTCGCACACTTTACCCTCGTGGACTGTTACTACTTCATCCAAAACTTCCTTGCAGATTTGAAAGTTTAGATCCCCTACGCGTTTAACAGAAGCACCATCTACGAATTTTTCAATATGATCGAGCGTCGTGTTTTCACCGTTTTTTAGAGATGTATACATCGCAGGAGCCCCTTCGGGCTCAACTCCAATTATCCTGGTGTGAGGAGAAAGTGTTTTAAATACTGACCCAATTCCAGAA
>JANQST010000061.1 GCA_028279155.1 Cyclobacteriaceae bacterium | reverse complement strand
TGTTGCAAAAGCCGCCAAATGTAGGATTCGGTTTTTCATTTGATTTGGTTTTGAATGGTGACCAAGTTAAGGGTTTTTAGGATTTTGTGAATAGTGGATTAGTTAATTGGTGGATTAGTGAGATCGTTCATCAGAATATCGTATCCTCAATAACTATTAACCAATCAACTATTTAACCATTCCAACCAATCAACCACAAAATCCAGTTAAAGCTTTTCGTTCTAATCCTTCTTACGAGAATTTACTAACTTCAATACCGATGAAACCTAATCATTTTCTTTTCAGATATATTGTTGAGGGAGTCCTAATATTCGGTTCTGTTTTTGGTGCCTTTTTACTCGAGGACTATCGGTCTGAATCTGAACAAAAACAGATTTTTGTTAAAAGATGGAGTAGCCTGATAAACTCAACATCCAATGAGGTTCAAAAATTCACAGACTTGCTTGATGGTAGTGACGAAAATGGATTCAATCATGAACTAGGAGTATATGAATGGGTCAATCAAGATTCGGCTTTGCTTGACAATTATGATCATCTGATCCGAAAAGGAGAGGTACGTCCTATCATTGAAACGTTGCAGACATTTGGCTATTGGGCCATGAGTTTGACGGAGGAAGCGCCATATTATCGAGACATTCTTGAGAACCATCCGGATCTTTACCTTGAAGTCTGCTTGGAAAACCCACAAGTATGTGAATGGCTTGACCTGTATTTCCAATATCATAGGCGGATTGATAGGTATAATCGGTACTGTAGAGAACTTTATATCAAATATTGGGACAATATGAACGATCAGTACCCTGTCCCGGAAATAGCGGCGTTTTCTGATTCTTTAGCAGTCGCCAGGGATTTTAGATCTCACAATTTCCTGTTAAGGAGATATAAGCATAGTAATACCTTTACTCGCCCTACGATAGAGTCCATGATTGAACTGAACAAAAAATTGACACCTGCGCTACGAGAAGTTGACCTTAGCAAGTAGTGTAGCTTTTGCTGCAGCCAGGGTAGATTAGCAAGATACGGTTTCTTACGATTTTGGAAAATCCGGATGCGATTTTACAGCATTGATCTGACGCAGATGCCTATCTGTATGACTAAATATCTGCATGCATTGTTGGTGAATGTTTGCTCCGAAATTGATATAGTGAAGTCTAAGGTTTCGTTCCTCAGTCCGTACAAATTCAATGGAGTCATTCCTCATCGTCGTTAGCCAGGTCAAATTGTCAATTCCATCGTTATTGCCAAGCGGTACGGTATAAGAGAATGGTTTAGTGAAATCGGTTGTATTGTTCTTGTTGGGGTTGTTGCCAAGAAAAAGGCTGTCTGCAGGATACTTTTTTATTTGTGGAAATTCACCCATTTGCAGGGATACTGATATTTGGTTCATAAAGATCAGTTCATAAATCGCCAGGTGTTCAACGATTTGGTTGATGCTCCAGCGGTCTGGTTCTTCTTTAAAATCCCATTGTGCTTCAGTCAGATTCTGAACGGCTGTTGTAAGTTCATCTTTGGATCGAACCAGGTTTTGCAGTAGATATGTTCGATCTTCTTCTGTCCATACTGGACTTGCTGATGGTTGATCTTGTTCCGTTTGTGCTTTTGTAGGGGCAATAAACACTAACAAGCTGGAAAATAATAGGATAGTTAATCTCATAGGGAGGTGTTGATTTTATGATGAACAAATAACCCATCAGACATACGTGCCCAGTTAATCTCATGTTTTGCTAGTGTGATGAACGGCCTATTTTGATTTGAAATTCAAATGGATGGTGAAGAGCACAATCGTTCTAAAATCAATGCCTAGTCTTAGTGCAGTCTAAAACCAGAAAGGCATTGCCAAATTCGGCAATGCCTTCTTACATAAAGACTGGTTAGAGTTTTAAAATTTAACTCCAACCCCGAACCCTAAGATCCATGGGTTGATGTCCACATCTGCGCCAACGGTTGCACCAAGTGCTGTGGTCGCATTGACGGTTACATCAGTTTGAAGGAACAGTTTTTTTGCATCCAGGTTCAAAAACCACTTCTCATTCAGTGCGTAATCAAGCCCTGCTTGTAAATCGAAACCGAATGAGTTTTCATACTCCACCTCGTCAGCAGTGGGTCCATCATCTACGTTGTAGAAGAAGGTATAATTTATCCCTGCTCCAAGGTAGGGTTTCAACTTGCCTCCTGTGAAGTGATATTGTGCGGAAAGGGTAGGAGGAAGTAACCATACGTCTCCAAGGTCAATGTCTTCGGCTGATGTTCCAATAGCCTCAACATCATGATTGGTTGTGCCAAGTATCAACTCAGCGGACCAGTTTTCAGTGAAGAAATAAGTGAAGTCCAGTTCTGGTACAAATGCAGTAGATATTGATGCATCTCCACCAATCGCCTGGATAGTAGCACTCTCATCGGGGATTACGGTAATTAACCGAAAACGTGCCTGCCATTTGCTTGTTTCGGAGGTAACTTCCTGTGCTGAAAGAAGAAGTGCCCCGAACATTAAAAAGATTCCAAACGCTAGTTTTTTCATATGTTTTTTGCTTTATATATTTTTTCGCAAATGGACCTATGAAAAATCTATGAAACAATGAGACCGATCAGCAAGGCCTGTGATTCTTTGCAGCGGTTGTAGTGAAATATGTTACTATGTATTCTTACTTCACATGGGCTGGTGTGTGAAGATTTGAAAGTTAACCCTGGTGTGGAAAGCTCATACTAAACACGCTTCCTTGATTCGGCTCACTTTCTACTTTTATTTCACCGCCATTCTTTTCGACAAATTCTTTGACCAATAACAAACCCAGGCCTGTTCCTTTTTCATCATTGGTGCCAGGATGTGAGACTTTTTCATCAATCTTAAAAAGCTTGTCCATCAGCTTTGTGTTCATACCCACACCTGAATCTTTCACACTAATTGTAATACGACCTCCTTCTTCCTTGCAAGACACAACTACCTGACCATTGGTGGGGGTAAATTTTATGGCATTGGATACAAGGTTACGAATGGCTGTTTTGATCATGTTTCGATCAGCCATCAATTCCGAATTTGATTTGCAGCTGGTATGAATAATAATCCTTTTATCGTCAGCCATTGTGCTTACTTCATTCAACGTTTCATCTATGACTCTTGTCAAATCTATCTTCTCCGGATTGAAGCTGATACCACCTGTTTGATGTCTTGACCACTCCAAAAGATTTTCGAGAAGCTTGTATGTGTTTTTACTTGCACCATAAAGCAGGTCAGCATGTTTTGCCATCTCACTTTGGGTGAACTTTTCAGCATTTTCATGCATCAATTTGGATAATCCAAGCATCGAGTTGAATGGCCCGATCAGATCATGCGCAACGATCGCATGAAACCGGTCTTTGGTATTGTTCAGT
>JANQST010000019.1 GCA_028279155.1 Cyclobacteriaceae bacterium | reverse complement strand
GAATACCACATTAACATCATTGACACCCCGGGACACGTTGACTTTACTGTAGAAGTAAACAGATCACTTCGGGTATTAGATGGGTTAGTATTTCTTTTCAGTGCCGTTGACGGTGTTGAACCTCAATCTGAAACCAACTGGAGACTTGCCGACAACTACAATGTTGCAAGAATCGGGTTTGTTAACAAGATGGACAGGTCTGGAGCAGATTTCTTAAATGTTTGTAAGCAAGTAAAAGAAATGCTCGGTACTAAATCTGTACCACTTCAATTACCAATTGGAGCAGAAGAAAATTTTAAGGGTGTTGTTGACTTGGTTGAGAACAAGGCGATCGTTTGGAATGAGGACGATATGGGAATGACTTTCGAAGAAGTAGAAATTCCTACGGAGATGCAAGACGATGTTGCAACCTATAGAGAAAACCTTGTAGAATCAGTTGCTGAATACGATGAGGGGTTGATGGAAAAATATTTTGAAGACCCGGAAAGTATTTCTCGAGATGAAATTGTTGCGGCGCTTCGTGCAGCTACAATAGATATGGCATTTGTTCCAATGCTTTGTGGTTCTGCGTTCAAAAACAAAGGAGTGCAAACACTGTTGGACTATGTGATGGAATTACTTCCTTCACCTCTTGACAGAGAAAGCATCGTTGGTACCAACCCAGACACGGATGAAGAAACTAGCAGAAAGCCATCTGAAAGTGAGCCATTCTCCGCGTTAGCATTTAAGATAGCAACGGATCCATTTGTTGGACGACTTTGTTTCGTGCGTTCTTATTCAGGAGTTCTGAATTCTGGTTCTTATGTATACAATACAAGAACAGATAAAAAGGAAAGGATTTCCAGAATCTTCCAGATGCATGCCAATAAGCAAAATCAAATTGAACAATTGCATACTGGAGATATTGGCGCTGTAGTTGGATTTAAAGACATCAAGACAGGAGATACACTGTGCGATGAGAAGAGCAAAATCGTTCTTGAATCCATGATTTTCCCTGACCCTGTGATCGGATACGCGATCGAGCCTAAAACTCAGGCAGACGTTGATAAGCTAGGAATTGCTATTGGCAAACTCGTAGAAGAAGATCCTACCCTTCAGGTTGAGACGAACCACGAGACTGGTCAGACCATCCTTAAGGGAATGGGAGAGCTTCACCTGGATATCATCATCGACCGATTGAAGCGTGAGTTCAAAGTTGAGATCAACCAGGGAGCACCCCAGGTGGCTTACAAAGAGGCGATCACGACATCAACAGAACACAAAGAAGTTTACAAGAAACAAACAGGAGGTAGAGGTAAGTTCGCAGATATCGTTTTTGAAATCGGACCAAAAGACGAAGATTACGAAAAAGACGGATTGCAGTTTGTTAATGAAATTGTTGGTGGGGTTATTCCTAGAGAATTTATTCCTGCCATTGAGAAAGGATTTCAGCAAGCAATGGTGAATGGACCATTGGCTAACTATCCAATTGATAACATGAAGGTGAGATTGTATCACGGATCATTCCACGATGTTGATTCAGATACACTTTCTTTTGAGTTGGCAGCAAGAGCGGGTTTCAGAGCCGCAGCAGCAAAATGTGGTCCTGTTATTCTTGAGCCGATCATGGCCGTAGAAGTAGTAACTCCTGACGAATATACAGGTGCAATTACAGGTGACCTTAACAAAAGAAGAGGACTAATGAAGGGGATGGATACCAGAGGAAATTCAGGTGTGGTAAAAGCAGATGTGCCTCTTTCAGAACTTTTTGGATACATAACCGATCTGAGAACAATTAGTTCAGGTCGGGCAACAGCATCTTTAACTTTTTCTCACTACGATCAGGTACCTAAGAACATTGCCGAAACTGTAATCGCTGATGCTCAAGGTGCTAAAGTTTAATTCAGAAGAAAATGAATCAAAAAATTAGAATAAAACTTAAGTCTTACGATCACAATCTCGTTGACAAATCATCTGAGAAAATCGTTAGAGCAGTAAAGACTACCGGAGCTGTTGTAAGTGGACCTATTCCCCTTCCGACCGTAAAGGAAAAATTCACAGTTTTGAGATCACCTCACGTAAACAAAAAATCACGTGAGCAATTTCAACTATGCACCTACAAAAGATTAGTAGATATTTATTCTAACAGTGCAAAAACTGTTGATGCTTTGATGAAGCTTGAGCTTCCTAGCGGAGTTGATGTAGAGATCAAGGTATAAGTAAGAAAATTAACTTGAAAAAAGAGCCAATTGTTGAATTACAATTGGTTCTTTTTTTTGCTAAAACAGATTTGGTGATAGTGAAATGACCATTTTGAGCGGTTTACAATTCGGCTTAATAAGGACTAGATTATTTCAGAGTCTGAGTAGCGAAAATAACCGAACAATTTTTTTGTTCAGCCCTAGGAATTGCTATCTTTGCAGTCCTTTTCACAAAATGCTTGATCGAGAGGTCAATTATTGGTTTTAAAAGAGTAGAAAAATGCCTGGTATAATAGGAAAAAAAGTAGGAATGACAAGCATCTTCAACGAAGATGGAAAGAGCATTGCTTGTACGCTTATCGAGGCTGGTCCATGTGTAGTTACTCAGGTGAAAAATGAGGACACCGATGG
>JANQST010000554.1 GCA_028279155.1 Cyclobacteriaceae bacterium | reverse complement strand
ATTTAGGGTCGTACGCCCATTTTACCCAGATAGCGCCCCATGTGAAACCGCCACCAAATGCTGCGAGTATAAGGTTGTCTCCTTTTTTCAGTTGAGATTCATAGTCGTGAAGGCAAAGAGGTATAGTACCGCTTGTCGTATTTCCATACTTATGAATATTGAGCATTACCTTTTCATCTCCTATTCCCATTCTTCTGGCTGTTGCATCAATTATTCGTTTGTTGGCCTGGTGTGGAACAAGATAAGCAATGTCATCCGCGGTTAGACCATTGTTTTCCATTACCTGTGCGGCAATGTCTGCCATGTTTTTTACAGCAAACTTGAATACCATAGCACCTTCCTGACGAGCAAAATGCTCGCGATTGTTAACGGTATCAACAGTAGCTGGCCTTCTACTTCCGCCAGCTTTCATATGAAGAAAGGGCTCACCAGACCCATCTGAGCGAAGAATCGAATCCTTAATTCCGAAATCTTCTTCTGTAGGTTCCAGCATAACCGCTCCTCCACCATCTCCAAAAATGATACATGTGGTTCGATCTGTGTAATCAACGATGGAAGACATCTTGTCTGCGCCAATCACTACCACCTTCTTGTACTTCCCTGTCTCCACAAACTGGGATCCGGTGGTTAATGCATAGATAAAACCAGAGCAGGCTGCCTGGATATCATATCCAAATGCATTTACTGCACCTACCTTATTTCCAATAACATTAGCAGTGGCCGGAAACACCATATCAGGAGTGGTGGTAGCACAAATGATCAGATCAATTTCTTCCGGCTTGGTGTTTGTTTTTTCTAAAAGCCCCTCTAGTGCTTTTACTGCCATCACAGAGGTGCCCTGGTCTTCGCCTTTTAGAATTCGTCGCTCTTTTATACCTGTCCTTGTGGTGATCCATTCATCATTGGTATCAACCATAGATTCAAGGTCCTTGTTCGTGAGTACATCCTCAGGAACATAACCATGGATTCCGGTTATAGCGGCTTGAATTCGCGACATAGAGATTAGCTTATGCTAATACTTCTTTCTCCATCACTACTTTTCCCTTGTAGTATAGTTTTCCTTCGTGCCAGAAAGCACGATGAGGTAAATGAGGCTCACCAGTTGTTGGACAAATCACGTAGTTTTTAGGTGTTGCCTTGTAATGGGTTCTTCTCTTATCCCTTCTGGTCTTCGAAATTTTGCGTTTTGGATGCGCCATCTTATTTCCTTTGTCTTAAAACGTAAATACTCTTCTATTTTAACTTTTTCAAGGCCTCCCATCTCGGGTCAACCTCGTTATTTTCTTCCTCTACATCAGAGGAATAAATCAATTCATCATTTTCGCTATCATCCTCAAATTTTGGATGAAGCTTCTTCATCGGTATTTCAAGTGAAATAGACTCGTACAAAAAATCACTGATATTGATTTCCTGCGTGTCTTTTGTAATCACAAATACATTCTCACTTAGTTCTTTCTCCTTATCTCCGTACTTGTAGATAACTTCCTGATTCACAGTAATTGAGTGGTCAAATCTTTCGAGACTCCTATCACAAATCAATTCCACCGTTCCCTCAATTTTTAGATTCAGATCCAACATTGAATCAGACTTCACTAAGTCAACTTTGCAAGCGCCTTTGCCCTCGCTTATCAGACTGTTTTCAAATTCAGAGAAGAACTCACTGTCATACTCAAATTCAAAATTATGAGTATCATTACTAAGGCCAAAAATCTCAATTTTATAACGCCTTGAATTCTTCATTTTACTCACTTTCCGATAAAGAACCGCAAATTTAGATAGATTGAGGGGACTACAAAACATTTAGCGAGATCATTTCTATAATTAATTGAGTAATAATCCTGGTATATAAAGAACAAAAAAAAGGCGTCCTTTACATAAACCTTAATGTAGGGCGCCTAGTCGAACAAAAAACTAACTCATGCTAGTTCGATAACCAATCGTCAACATCCAGGTTCGTAGATTTTATTAAGAAAGCTATCTCATCCGTGAATGTCATGACCGGTGAATGTGTTTTGGATCCAAAGGTTGAATGACCAGATCCCCAGGCCATTTGCAACAAATACTCATTATTACAACTAAGATTTAGATTTTGAAGGGCGGCAATGAACCGGTAACTGTCGGTATCCAGAGGGGTATCGGCTTCACTGGTCAATGCCAATACCGGTGGATAGCAAACGTTTCCACTTAGCTTCTGGTAGGGAGAGTAATTTTTAAGAACCTCAAAATCTTCCTTGTTTGATGCCGTACCCAATTCAGG
>JANQST010000539.1 GCA_028279155.1 Cyclobacteriaceae bacterium | reverse complement strand
CAGACGCACTGGGTTCAAATGCAGCCTTGGCTAATTTCTCTAACTCGTTCATAACCTCAAGAATTGAGTTTCCTTCAACACTGTAGGCTTCGATTCCGTAGGCAGGTCCTTTCACCACGAAAGATTCAAAATTGAATTGCTCGCGACTTGGTGTTGAAAGTCCGTACCCGTTATTCTCGATCACAAATATGACTGGTAGGTTCCAAACAGAAGCAACGTTTACGGCTTCATGGAAATCTCCTTCGCTGGTTCCGCCATCTCCGGTAAAAACAAGACTTAGTTTCTTTTCCTTTTTCAGTAGGTGAGACAAGGCAATCCCATCTGCTATCCCCAATTGCGGGCCAAGATGAGAGATCATCCCGACGATGTTGTAGTCTTGGGTTCCAAAATGGAAACTTCTGTCACGACCTTTGGTAAACCCATTTGCTTTCCCCTGAAACTGCGAAAATAGGTTCCGCATGGGTACACCTCTTGAGGTAAACACGCCAAGGTTTCGATGCATTGGGAGAATGTATTCGTCTTTTTCCAGGATCAATGAAGCGCCAACGGAGATGGCTTCTTGCCCGATACCGGAGAACCACTTGCTGATCTTTCCCTGGCGCAGCAAGATCAACATTTTGTCTTCGATTAATCGGGGAGTAACTAACTCTCGATAGATGTCAATTAGCTTTTTATCAGACCTTGATTTTCTTTGAAACTTCATTTTGGTTAATTGGAACTGCGAAATAACTACATCATGCCCAAACCTTCAGGCCTTCCGTGCAGTTTTTGCAGATTTCTATTTCAGAGCGGGAATTTAAGAGGGCGTTTCTAAAGCCCTGGTAACTTCTGGAAAACCATATGTCTTTAAAATTAGCTTTTGCTATATTTCCGAAACTATGACTGGCATCTTTATCAAAACAGCATGGGATAACTTGCCCGTCCCAGGTGATTACACATGAATTCCACATTTTCCAGCATTTGTTTTCGAGTTTGTTCTTAATTGAAAAGGAGCCATCGCCATTGGAACGATACCGTGAATACTTGTCAATTGTTGGCATCAATTCATTTCCGTTTTTGTAGTCATACAATTGTGCTGTTTTGAACGCTACTTTATCAACTCCATATTGTTTTGCCAGTTTTTGAATCTCTGCGATTTGATGTTCGTTAGTTCTGACCACAAGAAATTGCCACACAACTTTTAGGGAAGACTTTTTTAAGTCTTTTTTGTGTCTAATGATGTTGGATGTTCCTTCAAGAACTTTCTCAAGATTTCCTTCTTTTCTGTAAGCTTCATAAGTGTCCTGGCTTGACCCATCAATTGATATAATAAGACGATTCAACCCGGATTCCACCGTTTTTCTAGCTGTTTCCTCGTCAAGGAAATGGGCATTGGTTGAAGTAGTTGTGTAAATGTTATGATCATCAGCGATTTTCACCATATCCAGGAAATCAGGATTTAAATAAGGTTCTCCCTGAAAATAAAAAGTCAGATACATCAGATGGTCACTTACCTCATCAAGTACTTTCTCGAAAAGAGAAACATCCAACTTCCCAGTAGGTCGAGAAAATGATCGGAGGCCACTCGGACATTCTGGACAACGGAGGTTGCAGGCAGTTGTTGGCTCGATCGCCAAACTGATAGGCAACCCTGAAATTGATGAATAACCTCTTCGCTTTGACTTTAGATAAGAGGTCCAGATGCGGGAAGCATTTGCTATTCTTTTTGGCGTTAGCTTTGAAGCGATTGAAATAGTATCGTTGAGATCAACAAACATTAGCGCAACAAAGAAATGCATCCAACACGGCGGGACCAATCAATTTTTCCATTAATTGCAAAGCGATCCATAAAACCCATCCTTCTTTCACTCTTGATATTCCTTGGTTTTGAATCAACTGGACAGGTTCGATTATCAGAAGAAGCGGAGATTGTGGTGATAACAATTGGTCCATATCAGGGAGAGGTATGGTCTGCATTTGGACACAGCGGGATTCGGGTTTATGATCCGAAGCAGGGTTTGGATGTGATCTTTGACTATGGTGTTTTTGACTTTAACCAGGGAAATTTCTTCTTGAATTTTGCTAAGGGGCTTTTGAAATACCAGGTTGCAGCCAGGTATTATGAACCTTTTGTTGCGCAACAGATACGACTGAATCGATCTGTGAAAGCACAATACCTCAATCTTACTTTGGAAGAGAAGCAGTTGATGACCAACTATTTGTGGAACAACGCTAAACCTGAAAATGCAGAGTACTTGTACAACTATGTATATGACAACTGTGCCACCAAGATTAGGGATATTCCGGAAGAGTTGTTTCAAGGACGGATAACCTTTGACATGAGCTACAAAGTTGAAGGTAAGACGATTCGAGATTTAATGGATGATTACCTAGATTATCAACCTTGGGGGGAATTTGGAATAAATCTCGGGTTGGGTCAACAAATTGACCAGGATGCTCCTGCCAACGATTACATGTTTTTGCCAGATTATATATTCAAAAGTTTTGAAGGAGCCACAATTAAACGAGATAGCATAGAAGTTCCGCTGGTTGCTCGAGCAGAAATGATTTATAGTCCAGCTGAAGAGGAAATGAAAATTGGCATCATGACGCCTCTTGCTGTCTTCACTATACTTTTTTTTGTGGTTGGATTTATTACAAATAAAAATTTCAAGACCGGGAAGCGAACCAATTGGATTGATGTGTTCCTTTTTTCGTTTGTTGGTTTTATTGGTTGGTGGGTAGCGTTTTTATGGTTCGGAACGGAACACCTTTCTAAATGGAACCTTAACATTTTATGGGCAATTCCAATTCATCTACCTCTTGCTTTTTTTGTTGCAAGAAAGAAGTTTAGGACTTTTATGAAAGTATACTTTAAAGTGACGGCCTACTGGTATTGTTTATTGCTAGTTATGTGGGCATTTTTGCCCCAACCACTAGGTATGCCCCTAGTTCCGTTGGTGTTGGCAATGGTTTTAAGAGCATTTTACATCGCCTATGATTTTAGAAAGCCTTTGGCCAGCTAATTTTCTACTTTAACGCCCTTCCAAAAGGCCACGTATCCTTCAATATTTTTTGCTAATTCGCTGGCTTCAGGATAGTACCAGGCTGCATCTGCATTTTCCTGCCCTGCGACTTCTACCGTATAGTAATTCGCCTGACCTTTCCATGGGCATACTGAATGTGTATCACTTTCTTTGAAAAACTCTTTGTTAATTGAATCAGCAGGGAAATAGTGATTTCCTTCAACGACAACTGTGTCGTCACTTTCTGCTATTACTTGATCGTTCCAGATTGCTTTCATTGCGTTGTGTTTTTTCAAATAACGGAGATTTTTAATGAAATAGTTTAAGCGGAATCCAAGTTGTCATTATTTTGACAAATCAGGATTGAGATTCTTAAGGGTCAATTTGAACGTGGTTCCAACACCTTTCACAGAATTGACTTCTACTTTTCCTTCTATTTGATTGATGGCTTCCTGAGTGAGGTAAAGACCTAGGCCTGAACCTTTCGATTTTTTATTTGCTCGGTAGAACATATTGAAGATCTTCGATAGATATTTTTCATCGATGCCTATTCCGTTATCATTGATCTCCATCCGCAATTGCTCGTTTTCCAATTTTCTAACATTCACCTGAATCTCAGGATTTTCCTGTTCCAGGTCATGATATTTCATTGCATTGGAAATGATGTTTGTGATTGCTGTGTCTAGTTTTTCCGGATCAGTATAAAGGATATCATTATCTGATTTGTAGTGTAGCTTAATCTTATTGTTAGAGGGCGAGCTCAGCATGTCGAATATTCTGAAAACAGTTTCTTTTAGGTTGACCTTCGAAACTCTCAATCCGATTTTCTGACCCTTCCTAAGGGTTATAATGTCTTTGATCACCTTGTCAGCTTGTTGCACTTTGATCTGGATAAGATCGATGAATTCTACAGCGTCTTCTTTGTTCTTCATTTTCTTGATGGCTGTTGCCAATCCTAGAATTGCTGTGAGTGGTGCGCGTAGGTCATGAGAGGATCTATATAGAAATGTGTCAAGCTCAGTATTGGCTTTCTGAAGTTTGTCCCTTTCAAGTTCAAGAACACTTATGATCATACCAATTCCCATGACTGCCTGAAGAAGGAAATCAACAATTCCTAGAAAATAGGGTGTTTCAATAAAATGCTGGACTCCGATAACAGGAGCGAGGAATGAAAAGAAGTAATTGAGCTGTTCTAACCCAAAGAGAAGAAATGCATAGAAGATGTAATTCACACCAACACCAGTATGGCGCAATTTGAAGATTAGAATTGCAGAGAGAATAAATGATACTCCTGATACTAATGATTTTATTCCTACCCGTAGAAAAATTCTGGTAACACCTGCCTCAGGATCGTTGGCAAAAAGTAGGACCAGGATTATGGCAATTGGAACAACACATGCGGAAACAATGGTGACTGTTTTCTTTTTGAATTCTTTTTGCTGTGAAAGTTCATAAGAGCCCACAAGAAGCCACAACGCCTGAAACAATCCAGCACTAACCGTGATAATTGAAACAATCGTCCGGACTGGGTTATAGGGACCTAGATAAAAGACACTAGCCAGAGTCAGGGTTGAACCAATCATATATACCATTAGTCCGAGCCAGCTCCATGACCAATATTGAAAATACTTGTTTTGATAATTTTTATAGAACCTATTGAGCAAGTACATGACCAGGAAGGCCAAAAGAGCTTGCGCAATGTTCTGGGTTAGAACTATAGAGGTTGGCTGGTTGAGCATAATTCAACCTTGAAGTTGGGGAAAGTTTTCTTAAATGTAAAGTTTTCCTATAGCGGTATTTGTTGAATACTAATCCTTACTGAGTTGTAAGCTCAAAGGAAGTAAAAGTACCTTCTGGTACTTCTTCTCTGACTTGAATATTGCTAAGTTGTCGGTTGCCCCCTCGATTACCTGATAAAAGAATTTTTCCATATTGCTTATAGTCTAGCCAAGGATCAATGAAATTAGGCTCGGAGCTTTCCGTATTTCGATAGTAGGCCCACTGAGTAACCAACTTAGTATCAAAATCAATCCAAACATCATAGAAGTTCTCTGGAGTAACTCCAACATTTTCAAATGTCAACTTAACTACGTCAGCCTTTGTTCCAGCTTGGGTAGTATCTTCTCCCAGGTAGTAAAGCGTTACGCCTGTGTCCTTGAGCTTATATGGCATTACCAGCCAATACGAATCATTGATCCACATTCTGTTTCCTCTGTCAAGGTATTTGGAAAGTGAGTCGGGTTGTGTGAGCTCCTCGCCTCCAAGTTGAACTTTTCCTTCCATCGTATTGATGTTCATCAGAATGATAAGCTCTCGTGAGGGATCTTCAATTCTAACATCTCCGGTATGTTTATCCCAAACATGATTTCTTCTTCCAAAGAAGGTCCATGAAATGAACCGGGTCTCATCCCAGGCTTCTCTTCCCCCCATCGCAAGCATTACCTTATCAGCCAGTAAAGTTGCCAATAGGTCCGAACCTTCTTGGTTGAATCCCTCTGCTGGTGGATTGCTGTATTCTATATAATCGCCACTTGCATTGTCCGCTGAATTGTCTTCAGTGTTTGTGTTGCGAGAACACGAAATAATTATAAGGGTTAAGAAAGAGAAAAAAGCTAGCTGTTTCATGAATTTGGATTTGAGTCAAAGGTAATGAACGTAGAAAAAAGAAAGGGGGCTGTTACACCCCCATCGAATAAGTTAGGTAGGATCTTGTTGTATAATTATTCGCCTCCTTTGAATTTTTCAAAACGATCTGGCTGCTCCGTTCTTGGAAAGACATTGTCTTCAGTGAATGCATCGGCAGTCAGTTTGTTTGGATCAATTACAATTTTGGCAACTTCTTTCTCTTTCATGAAGACCTTCTTGACTTCTTTTTCATTGATTTTCCATATTTCGGCAGGAATTTTTTGAATCTCGGTAGATCCATCGGTATACGTCCATTCGATGAATACGGGTGTAACTAGCCCACCTTTATTCTTGAGGGTCAGCTCATAAAAGTTTTTGCCAGCGGCATTTTGTTGAACATTTGAATTATTCATGGTTTGCCTGTACTCATTTCGAGCTTGAGATTCCTTAAACACAAAGGTCTCTGGTGCGTCACCAAAACTTCTCTCGATCGTATTCTTTCCATCAATGGCTTGGTCAGCACCTTTTACAACTCGAGTTTCAAGACCATTTTCCTCCGTCTTCATTTGAAACCATCGGACATTGTCCAGGGATACATCAACATAGTCAGTTCCGTAAAACCACCCTTTCCAGAACCAATCCAGGTCTACTGCAGAAGCGTCTTCCATCGTTCTGAAAAAATCAGCAGGTGTTGGATGTTTGAAGGCCCATCTTTCGGAGTACGTTTTAAAGGCTTTGTCAAAAAGCTCAGGCCCCATTACTGCAGTTCTTAAGATATTCAAAGCTGTAGCAGGTTTGGCGTATGCGTTGCTTCCGAATTGCCTGATTTGCTCAGAGTTAGTCATGATAGGTCGAACCAAACCATTCTCTCCACTCATGTAAGGGACAATTTTGTCTGCTGGTCCCCTGCGTGAAGGGAAATTAGGATCCAGCTCTTGTTCTGTTAAATATTGAACAAACGTGTTTAGACCTTCATCCATCCAGGTCCATTGACGTTCATCGGAATTGATGATCATTGGGAAAAAGTTGTGACCAACTTCATGGATGATAACCCCAATCATTCTGTGCTTTGTTCGATCTGTGTAGGTTCCATCAGGATCCGGACGACCAAAGTTGAAACAGATCATCGGATACTCCATTCCATTGTGAGCGGTGTGAACTGAAATGGCTTTTGGATATGGGTATTCTGTTGTGTATTTGGAGTAAGTTTTTAACGTCTGGGCTACAGCTACGGTTGACCACTCTTCCCAAAGGGGATTTCCTTCTTTCGGATAATAGGACATAGCAAGAGGCTCATTTCCATCACTCAACTTTACGGCCATTGCATCCCAAATGAATTTTCTTGATGCCGCAAAGGCATAGTCACGTACATTTTCCGCTTTGAATTTCCATGTTGCAGTCTTTGATGATTTCTCTTTTTCGTTTGCTTCAGCTTCAGCTTGTGTTACAATGATGACCGGCTTATCATAAGTTTTTTTGGCTTGCTCAAATCGCTTCAGCTGCTCCGAGGAAAGCACATCTTTCGCATTTTGTAAGGAACCTGTTGCACCAACAATGAAATCAGCTGGAACAGTAATATCAACTTCGTAATCACCAAAAGTTAATGCGAATTCACCTCGTCCAAGGAATTGCTTGTTTTGCCATCCTTCATTGTCGCTATAAACAGCCATTCGAGGGAAAAACTGAGCAAGTGCATAGAGGTTGTTGTCATCTTCCTCAAAATATTCGTAGCCAGATCTACCCCCAAGGTACATCCTGTTGTTGATGTTGTACATCCAATCGATGCTGAAAGAAACGTTTGCGCCAGCCTTCAATGGTTGCTCCAGGTCGAGACGCATCATCGTTTTGTTGATGGTGTAATTCATGTTCCTTCCGTTACTCTTTACGGACTTGATTTTAAAACCACCATCATAATCTGTCGTACCTGTTATTCCGACGATTGAATTTCTTGTTAACGTGTCACCAATTGAGTTGGTGGTTATCAGTGCCGAGTTAGTATCCTTTGCTCGAACGTTTTGATCCAACTGAACCCATAGGTACTCAAGGTCATCCGGGGAATTGTTATAGTATGTGATGGTTTCGCTTCCAGTAAGGGTCTGATTGCTGTCATCGATAACGATTTTCATTTTGTAATCAGCCTTTTGCTGCCAGTACTCTTTTCCCGGGGCTCCGGAAGCTGTTCGGTAGGTATTGGGAGTAGGTAATTGTGTACCCAATTGCTCAAATTTTCGCTCCCATTCCGTATCCTTTTGCTTATGATTCTGGGCAAACACGGTGAGCCCAATCAAAAAAGCAGATAGCAATAATAAATTCTTCTTCATCGGTTAAAACTTTTGTTTGTTTCTTAAAATTCTTTACCTGTCTTTCAGTTTAAAAAGGGTGTGTCCATCATCAGCATTAGTGCTACTCCACCAACTGCTGAAGAGATAATCATTTTCCAATCTCTCCGGCTTACACTTCCAATGGAGACGAAAATGAAGCTAGCAATCATAAATATTCCAACAATTATTATTTGACCGACCTCTAATCCTACATTAAAGGCAAATAGCTCCAGAAGAATAGAAGAGTCACCCCCTAAGAGCGCCCTAAGGTAGTTGGAGAACCCAAGCCCATGAATCAACCCAAAAAAACCAGCATACACATAATTTCGGTTTAGCTTTCCACTGGTTATTTTCTGTTCTTTAGTGAAGAGATTGGAAATAGCAGTGATCAAGATCGTTAGAGGGATGAGGAACTCTATTAAGTCCGCATTGACCTGAATGACTTTGAGTGTTGCCAATGCCAGTGTGATGGAATGTCCAACTGTAAAGGCTGTTACAAGGATCAACACTTTTTTCCAATCAGACGATTGATATAAGGCACAAAGAACGACTACAAACAGAATGTGGTCATAGCCATTTATATCCAAAATATGATCCAATCCGAGACCATAGTAAAGACTAAATTCACTCATGGGGTAGCGAATATAGGTTAAGGATCAAGATCGTCACTTTATTTTTTATG
This sequence comes from Cyclobacteriaceae bacterium, assembly GCA_028279155.1. Classification (GTDB taxonomy): domain Bacteria; phylum Bacteroidota; class Bacteroidia; order Cytophagales; family Cyclobacteriaceae; genus Ekhidna. The sequence goes on along the minus strand of JANQST010000539.1, from coordinate 7,128 downwards.
TTTTAAGCCTATCATTTGATGAGCGGTATTGATTACAGGTATGACATTTGCTTAGCTTTGAAGCCATGATTTCAACTGTTCTAATTGTTATACAATCAGTGCTTCACCCCTTTCACGTCAGTGTATCAGAGGTTAAGTATAAAGAGGAGAAAAAGGCCATCCAGATTAGTGTTCGCATTTTTTTGGATGATCTGGAAATTGCTCTTCAGGAATATTCCGGGAATGAAAAAATGGATATAACACTGAAAGAGAATTGGAGTTTTGTAAATGAACATCTTAAAAAATACATTCTCGAAAAACTAAAAATCTACAATGATAAGGGGCAGATGAAGGCCAATTATATAGGTGCAGAAATGGAGGATGATGTAATGTGGACATATGTGGAAATTGAAAAGGTCAAAAAACTAAAATCCATTACTATCTGGAACAGCATTTTAACAGAGACCTATGACGACCAGGAAAACATCATTCATTTTCGTGCCTTCGATAAGGTGAAGAGTGCTCGCCTTCACAGGGGTTCAGAACAGAAAGTTTTTGTTTGGGAGGAATAGCATCCATTTTGGATAGAAGGAATTAGGATTCGTTAAAAAAGTGAGCCCTGAATGGCCTTTGGCCGTTTTGCATCACCAAAAACTGTTTTTCCTCCATACTTCCAGGAGTCTCGCCTTTCCTTCGCTATTACATCACTGAGTTTTCCATTCGGAACAAAGTTTGATTCCAAGCTTTCAGCAGCTTTGGAAAGGGATTTAAGTGCCTTCAGCTTATCCGAACTTCCGATCTTGGCTCGGGCAACAGCTGTTTTCAAAACGCGAATACTCTCATCATATACCTTGGTAGGGACTGGGAACGGATGTCCATCTTTTCCTCCATGGGCAAAAGAAAATCTAGCCGGGTCAGCAAATCGGGAGGAGGTCCCATAGATTACTTCGCTTACCAAGGTTAAAGACTGGAGTGTTCTCGGGCCGAGCCCCTGGACAAGCAATAGATCTTCAAATTCACTAGTTGGTAATTCATGAGATAGTGCAAGTACAGCTCCCAAACGCTTAAGATCCACATCTTTTTGTCGGACGTCATGATGGGCGGGTAGTCGCATTTTTTGAATCTCATTGATCATTTTTCCCGGATCTTCTTTTCCTATTCTGACAATCTTTTTGCGTGTCTCTTCAGCAAATCTGTGTGTCAGATTAAGGATGTAGCCCTGATTTTTTCCGTAGACAAAGGAATGTGGTTCGTTAACGAAACTCCTTAGCTCGTTTGACGACCAGTGGTATCTTCGGGCATAGCCTGAGTCCGTATTCATACCCTGCTGTACTACGGACCAATCACCTTCATCGGAAACGACGAACGAATGCAGGTAAATTTGGAAACCATCCTGGATTGCGGTGTTATCAACCTTCGCGGTGAGCCTGCTTGATCTTACAAGTGAGTGGCCATCCAGGCCAGTGACATCAGCTACTTTCAATAACTCATCAGGTGTCTGGCGGCTGTGTTTGCCTCGACCCCCACAGACGTAAATACCGAATTCCTTCGCCCGTGGATTGATGACTCTTTTTAGCGCTCCCATCACTGAAGTCGTAATGCCTGAAGAATGCCAATCCATTCCCATCACACATCCGAGCGATTGAAACCATGCAGGATCGCTCAACCGCCGGATGAATTCTTTTTTTCCATACTCAACTAGAATTGCCTCGGTGATTGCTCCGCCTAGTAAAGCCATCCGTTCTGCAAGCCATTTTGGTACCTGGCCGCCGTGCAATGGAAGATCTGCGTATCCTGATTTTTTCATCAAGATAAAAATACTAAAAATTTTAGTAAATACTAATTATTCTAGCCTTTCTTTCTCTTTTTCTTCTTGATTTCAATGAACTTAAATACGATTGACTGTACCATGTTTTGTCTTATAACTTTACCACGATGCCTTCCAGGAATCCATTTAGGACTCGAAGCGATAACTCGTAATGCTTCTTCGTCACATCCTGCACCAATTCCTTTAACCACTTTTGCATTAGAGATTGCCCCGTCCTTTTCCACCACGAATTGAACAAAAACTCGACCTTGTACTCCCTTTCGCCTTGCTAATTCTGGGTATTGCATGTTTTGAGCTAAGTATTGAAAAAAGGCTTCCCTACCACCAGGAAAACCTGCTGGTTCTTCTACAATTGAGAATGTTGATTCTTTTCTGTTCTTAACGACTAGAGAGTAAGCGGATAGATTATCCCTATTTAGGCGCAGTGTTTCTAATACGCGTTGAATAAGCTCAGAGTTTTCACTATTTACAGAGTCTGGCGGGAAGACACTAATTTCAGAAATTCCACTGGGTCCTAATTCGAAGGTTACAACACAATTGAACGGTTCGTCTACGAAAAGGGGATTTGATTTGATACTCTTAACGAATTCATTTCTTAACTGATCAAGTCCTCCTTCGAAATCAATACATGATTCACATGGATCGATCATGAGGTAGTCACTAGAATCAGTTGGATCTAAATCTATGTATCCTATATGGACACGTATTGGACTGATTTGCCTTGAGTTAGGGTTACTTATTTGTGAATAGACACTTGTTGAACAGCCAAAAAGAATTAAGAATGTAAGGCTATGTCTCATCGTCTTAAATTATCTAATATTTTCCACTCCTTCCCATCATGTTTCAACAACTCCACCCTCGTAGCCTCAAAAGTGAAGTTTATTTCTTTTCCTTCGAAATACGCTTTTGCCTCGTAAAACATTTTTTTCTTAAGATCCCTAAAACCTAGTGTAACGTGGGGATGAAATGGTCTGTCCTTATAGTTGGCATTATCGAGCTTCAACTTTTTCCGACATCTTTCTACAACCAACTTTTGTAGCGAATTGAGCCATTGATTTTCAACTACATTTACAAACACCACACGCGGTTCAAAAAAATCAAAGCCATTGAGTTCAATTTCAAATGGTTTAAACTCATCATTGATTTCCCGAATGGTTCGCTGTAGTTTTTCAAACTTCTTTTCCTTCCAGCGAAAGGGCATATGAAGTGTGATGTGAGGCGGAGCATTAAGAGCGTGTTTACTCCCAAACTGATCAGATACAATGTGCTTTAATTCTGTGATCTCCTTTTGGATATCCTCTGGAGGTACTATAGCAATAAAATACAGCTGCTCACTCATTCATCAGCACGTTACGAATCTCACGCTGGTAGACATCAAAGCTTGCCAGGTTGTTATGTCCACCTCCGTCTACAACAATAAAAGTTGCTTGATTAGGATCGAGTGTTTCGAATAGGTCTTGTCCGGATTTAAAAGGAACAACATTGTCTTCGGTCCCATGGAATATATAAATCGGACTATTAGCCTCCTTCAACGATTCATGATTCTTAAAATTGAAACGGAGCAGATAGCTTGGTGGGTAGATAGGTGCCACACGATTGGCAATGTCACCCAGGCTTAGAAAAGGGGTTTCCAGTATCAGTTTGGAGGGTTTGTTTTTCCCGGCCAAGTGACTTGCAAAAGAAGAACCAAGTGACCTACCATAAAGGATCAATTTTTCTTCAGGGCTTTTACTCAATGCAAAATTGTAGAGTTGATCTGCGTCAGAGAGCATCTTTTTATACGTGCGTTTGCCTGAGCTTTTTCCATATCCACGATAATCCATGATCAAAACATCAAAACCAAGGTCAACGAAAGGTTCCACAACTTCTCCCCACCGACGCAGGCTTCCGGCATTGCCATGAAAATAGAGAATAAGACCTTTTGAGCTATCACTTTTAAAATGCAACGTATTCAAGACGGCTCCATCTGTCATTTCTATGAAGTGCTCCTCAAAATCAGTTGAAAAATCGTAAGCAAAATCTTTATCCAATTTTTCAGGTAAAAAGATGAGCTCTTCCTGGAAGAAATAGATGGCCAGTCCTACCAAAAAATAAAGGGCAAACAAGGTGATGAAAATGATCTTCAATAAATTCAAAATGGGGATTAGTTTTCTTCTTTCTTCTTGGGTTTCTTTCGTGTAAAAGATAAGCTGGTCTCGTCCGGATTGATCTCTTTTATTTCTCTGGATTCCATGATTTCCTCAAGCATGCGATGATACTCTTCAAAAGTGTGGAGGTTGTTGTGCCCTGCGCCAATTACCGAATAAATCCTTGTTAGGTCTGGATTGATCTTCGATAATGACAGGCTCGACTTATATGGGATCAAGCGATCGCTGGTGCCATGTATGATTTTGATTGGGCACTCTACATATTTTATCCACTGATAGGTTTTAAGCGGAAAACGAAGAATCAACGAAGCTGGCATAAACGGGATGTATCGCTTGGCCATTTTTGTCATACTATAATAGGGAGATTCCAGTATCAGCATTCTTGGATTATTTCGGCTTGCTAGCTTGGTCGCAAACCCTGAACCCATTGATCGACCATAGATCACGACATACTGTTCGTCCACCCTGCTTTTCAGGATATCATACACTTTTTGCATGTCATCCTTGATGTCTTTCTCGGAGCGCTTTCCCTTGCTCTTCCCGAAGCCTCGGTAATCAACCATGACCACATCGAAACCAAGCCGTGTAAAATCGACAGCAAACTTTCCCCACCCTTTGATAGATCGTGAATTGCCTTTCAGATAGAGAACAACTCCTTTAGGTTTAGGAATACTGAAATGAACGCCGTTGATTCTGATATCGTCACCGATATACAGGTTGTGTTCCTCACTTTTTTGATTAGGATATTTGAATTTGAAATCGGAAGGAAGTTTTTCTGGTTTGAATAGAAATTTTTCCTGTAAGAAATATGCCGCTACATTGGTAATAACATAGATTGATATAATTACTATGATGATTGTCGTAACCAATGTTTTATATTAAGCCTCTGTTTTAAATTTTTCCAATTGAAATTGTCAGGTCGAGTTTATCGAAACCTCTTAATGCACATTTCGAGAGCTTCAATGTGACAAGATCGTTTCTTTAAGAATAACATTAATTCATTAAATATAATGAAATGAGACACTCAATAACCTTTAGCTTTTTTTTCCTGGTCTTTCTATTTGCTGGCTGCCAGGCAACAAAGACAACGACGGCATCTACGCCAGCCCCACCTTCACAATCATCCAGTTCCAATGGGATTACTCAATTCACTGCCGGAATGGATAAGCAAGAAGGCTATTTTAACTTCTATTACGATGATGAAATTGGTCGGATATTCCTTGAAGTGGATAAGGTGGATACTGAATTTCTATACGTCAACGCGCTGGCGGCTGGGGTTGGATCCAACGACATTGGACTTGACAGAGGTCAGTTGGGACAAGAACGAGTTGTCAAGTTTCAAAAGCATGGAAACAAACTATTGCTGATTCAACCGAATTATCGATACAGGGCTGTAAGTGATAACAATGATGAGGTAAAATCTGTAGCTGAGGCTTTTGCTTCTTCTGTGATCGGGGGATTCGAAATCAAGGCAAAAAACGGAACGACTTACCTAATCGATCTAACAGACTTCTTATTAAGAGATTCTCATAATGTCAGTGGAAGATTGAGAGGGCGAAACCAGGGAAACTATTCATTGGATAAATCCAGGTCGGCGATCTACATGGACGCTACTTTCAATTTCCCGAAAAACACAGAGTTCGAATCTATCCTGACGTTCAAGGGGTCCCCACAAGGTGGATGGATCCGCTCTGTCACTCCAAGTTCTAATGCGGTGACTGTGAGAACTCATCATTCATTGATTGAGCTTCCTGACAATAACTATACTCCACGAGAATTTGATCCAAGATCAGGCTTTAACAGTATTTCTTTTCAAGACTATGCTACTCCAATCGAAGAGCCTTTGGTGAAAAGATTTATTGTAAGACATAGATTAGAAAAGAAGGATCCTGATGCGGCAGTGAGCGAGGCGGTTGAACCAATCATCTATTATTTGGATAGGGGTGCCCCCGAGCCAATTCGATCTGCCTTAATTGATGGAGCTAAATGGTGGAACCAGGCATTTGAAGCAGCGGGGTATCGCAATGCATTCCAGGTTGAGGTGTTGCCGGAAGGAGCTCATCCTTTAGATGTTCGATACAATGTTATTCAATGGGTGCATCGCTCTACTCGAGGCTGGAGTTACGGAGCAAGTGTGGTCGATCCAAGGACAGGGGAAATTTTGAAGGGACACGTGAGCCTGGGGTCGTTAAGGGTACGTCAGGATTTCTTGATTGCGACTGGACTTCTACAACCGTATGAAAATGGAGACGAAACTCCTAATGCAATGACTGAAATGGCGTTAGCACGTTTGCGTCAACTATCGGCACATGAGGTAGGACATACCATTGGCCTGGCTCACAACTTTGCATCGAGCGTCAACAACAGGGCATCTGTAATGGACTACCCACATCCATACGTAAAAATGGATGCGAATGGAAACATTGACCTTAGCGAAGCATATGATGACAAAATTGGAGTGTGGGATAAAGTGACAATCACTTTTGGATATAGTGATTTTCCCGAGGGAGAGAACAAGGAAAAACTCAACAAGATTATGGGTGATGCTTTTTCATCCGGGTTAAAATATATCACAGATCAGGATGCCCGTCCGGCTAGTGGATTGCATGCCGGAGCTCATCTATGGGACAATGGGACGGATGCACAAGATGAACTCAATCGAATGATGAACATCAGGAGAAAAATCCTCAATGATTTTTCAGAAAAAGCCATCAAGGTAGGTATGCCGATGAGTACAATCGAGGAGGCATTGGTGCCAATGTATCTCTTCCACAGGTATCAAGTAGATGCTACTTCCAAATTGGTTGGTGGTCTAGAATATACATATGCTTTAAGAGGTGATGGCCAGGTAACGACCAGCCTGCTTAGCAGCGATCGGCAACTCAAGGCGTTGGATGCTTTACTAAGTACTGTAAATGTTCATAACCTAAAGCTTCCGGAAAACTTGGTTGGAAAGATTCCACCACGGGCTTTTGGGTATCCTAGAACAAGGGAGACCTTCCAATCAAAAGCAGGACCGGCATTCGATTACCTGGCAGCTGTTGAAACTGCATCCAGTCTTCCGTTCAGATTCTTGTTTAATGCGGACCGAACCAACAGATTGGTCACATACAAGGCGCGTCAGCCAGAATCTCAGCCCGGATATACGCTGGTGCTGAACAATATCATAGATGC
>JANQST010000526.1 GCA_028279155.1 Cyclobacteriaceae bacterium | reverse complement strand
GAGACGCGGGAATGCAGATCAACGAGAATACACGTTTGGACTCAGCACGTTAGGAATTGACCTGGCGGCAGAGGGTCCACTGAATAATAACAATGGATCCTACATTGCTAACTACCGATATTCATCACTTGACTTATTGGATAAAGCCGGAGTTGTGGATTTTGGTGGTGTGCCAAGATACCAGGACCTGACGTACAACATTTACCTTCCATTGAGTAAACGTCATTTTGTGAGCATGTTTGGTTTAGGTGGAATCAGCAGTATCTCTTCAATTGATCAAGATGGAGATACAGACGAAAACTTAATGCGGTCAGAGTTTGAGTCCTCAATGGGAACAGCTGGTTTCATTCACAACTTCTTGATCAACGACAATTCCTATTTACGCTCTTTTGCTTCGCTTTCAAGAACCTCCTTAAAATCGACAGCCGATTTACCAACAGAAGAAGATAACCAGGAGTACTACAACATTTTCAATGATGATTTCACCAAGACCTATGTCCGAACCGGATCAACGTATGGTCATAAATTCAATTCAAGGAACAAGGTAGAACTAGGATTCATTTACAATCGAATTGGTTACAACATGATTCAAAACGGGTACAACTATGAAGAGGATCGACTGGAAAATGAGTTGAGGGATGAAGGCGCTACAAATCGTTTGCAAGGATTTGCTACCTGGAAATTCCGGATCACAGAAGATTTGACAATGACAAGTGGGGCGCACTTCAACGGATTAACGCTCAATGATTCCTATTCATTTGAACCACGACTGGCCTTAAGATGGGATGTAAAGGAAGGAAAGGCACTTAGCTTTGGAGGCGGGCTACACAGTAAAATGGAAAGCCCTGCGGTTTACCTTTGGAGGTTTAATAATGGCGATGGAACCATTTCACAACCAAATAAAGATCTAAAGCTTTCCAAAGCTGCGCATTTGGTTTTAGGGTATGATCAACGGTTAGGACCAAATACCCATTTCAAATCTGAGATCTATTATCAGTACCTATACGATTCTCCAGTTGAAGATGACCCAAATAGCACATATTCATTATTGAATGAAACGGAGCAATATTCACCTCGGATGCTGGTTAATGATGGAACCGGTAGAAACTATGGCATTGAATTAACGCTGGAGCAATACCTACATAAGGGTTTTTACTATCTGGCTTCTGCTTCGATTTTTCGGTCGTTCTATACCGCCAAAGATGGAATTGAGCGAGAGACAGCCTATGCAAGTGACTATATTTTTAACTTCATAGGAGGAAAGGAGTTCAAAATTGGACGTAATGATCGAAACAGGGTTCTATTTGTGAATACCAAAATTTCATTGCTTGGGGGAAAACGATATACTCCATTGGATATGCCAGCGTCTATTGCGGCAGGAGAAGAAGTTCGCCGGGAAGATCGACCATTCTCTGCCAGGTCAGAGGATTTGTTCATTCCAAACCTTTCAATTGGAACAAGAAGGGACCGTCCAAAGGCTACACACGAGTTGAAGCTTGATATTCAAAATGTAACCAATAATTCTGCCTTGGTTCAAACTTACTATGCACAGCAAACTCAAGAGATTTATGAGGTAAATCAATTAGGGATGTTTCCAACAATCTCCTATACGATAAGTTTTTAATGTGATTTAGCGACATGGGACATGAAGTAGTGCTTTATGTCCCTTGTTGTATTTGTCCGTTCAGTTAGAAAATGTTTTTATATGGTAACCAAATTGAGGTTTTGTTATCCAAACATTGTCTTATAGATGAATCGACAAGGTTAAGAGCACATGAAACGTCTTTCGGTCCTTTTATTAACACTTCTTTTATTTATCAGTTGTAGTGATGATGATTCTGAACTACCCTCAGAGTTCGAAGTAATGTTTGAGGAATTTTGGAGTGATTTTGATCGGTTGTACCCTTATTTTGAAATCAAAGGAATTGATTGGGATTCAGCCAGGACCGCTTCTTTGGTCGATATTCGTGCTGGCATTTCAGGTACAGAATTTGAGTCCCTTTTAGCAGAACTATCACTAAGTCTGCGGGATTTGCATGTTTCTCTTCAAACCCCATCGGGACTACACCAATATTCGAAACGAGATCAATTTCCAGCCAATCTTCCTGATAGTGCCATCAATTATTTGACTGATATCAAAATGGATGATGATGTCTTGCAATTTGGGACGATTGAAAATTCGACCATCGGTTACTTGAGGATCAAGACTTTTACTGGAGATCACATCGCTTTTGATCCAATATTTCAGGAGCTGCTTGAAAATGAAATTGTACCTTCTAAATCCGCATTAATTTTAGATGTTCGTGAAAATGGTGGTGGCAATGAAGCAATTGGTGGGGTGTTGGCGGTGAAATTACTGGATGAAGAAAAGGAGTATAAACTTACGCGTAGAAGAGATGGTGCAGGAAGAAATGACTTTACCAACTGGGAATCTGCAGTTCTTCCGTCGTTGGACCCTGTGGGTTGGACCAACCCAATCATAGTGCTTACCAATCGTGGATGTTACAGCTCAACAGAATCATTTGTCTTGATGATGAGACAAATTCCTAACACCATGATTATCGGTGATATAACCGGAGGAGCCACAGGAAGCCCGGAAGAATTTATTTTGGACAATGGATGGGCCTATAGGATATCCACGGTTCAGACGGCCTCTCCTGATATTCGCATTATAGAGGATCAAGGGGTTGTGCCGGATGTTTTTGTGTCCAACACAGACGAATCCTATGAGCAAGGAAGGGATTTGATGTTAGAAAGAGCTATCGAACTATTGAATTAGTGCTATTGTTCCAGCTTTTTTAGTTTTCGTATCAGTGAAACGGACCGCAAATTGAGGTTCGTATTTCCCCAATTGAAGTTTCTCATCAAGATTACACCATATTCACTCTCTTTGTCAAAGATGAAGTGTGCTGTATACCCAGCCACTGACCCTCCGTGTCCGACAGTAGAAATTCCCAAATCCTGGTACAAGGAAAACCCCAAGCCATAAGTTTGACGACCTTCCGGTGTTTGAATCGTTTGCATCAGGGTCAAATGGTCTTTGCTCAATAGATCCTTGTATCCCGTATTGGCCAACATGAATTTTGATAAGTCCAGGGGCGTAGAATAAATACCCCCATTTGGTACCTTGTAGCCTCTTCCAGTATGTTCCCTTGCCGGACGCTCCGTGTCCAGATCACCCATAGGTCCTCCACCAAGCCCCTTTGATAGGTCCTTCAATCTTTCTTCGGGAACTACAAAAAAGCTGTTGTTCATGTTGAGTGGTTGGAATATTCGTTCTTCGACCATATTTAAAAATGACTCACCTGCAGCACGCGAAACTGCCAACCCAAGGATCCCAAACCCAATGTTGGAATAACTGTAGCGTTCACCGGGTTCTGTCTGAAATGAGGTGTTAGGTATTGAAGCGAGGATTTTGCTTTCCCATTCTTCAATGGGACCGGCCGCAGCATTCTCCATATCAGGTTCCCGAATTAGACCCGATGTATGACTAGCTAATTGTTGGAAGGTAATTTTTCTTGAGTCAGAATAGCCGTTCAGGTTCCGAATTTCAGGAAAGTAGTTCTCCACCGGATCTTCTAGTTTGATGGTTCCATCTTGAATTACCTGCATCATAAGGAAAGCTGTAAATGATTTTGAAATAGAACCAGTCCTATAAATGGTTGAGGTATCAGCAGGAATGTTGGTCTCTATGCTGGCAACTCCAACCGCATTTGCCCCAAGGATTTTGTTTCCTTTTACAATGGCGTAAGAGATGCTTCCATTGATATTATCATCCGCTATGTCTTTTTGGAGTTGCTTCTTAAATTCAGCAATAATTGATGCCGCATTATTTCCAACATCGTTTTGATTGGTTGAAACTTCACAACCAATTGATAGGATTAAGAAAAGTACAAGTAGACTATTTTTCATGGTTAGGATCTTCAAGATGTTACTTAAAGATAATCATTGAGCTCGACCGTTCAATTGCTGTATTTGAACAGGATGTTCTGAATTAGTGCAACACATTTCTTCTGACCATTTTGGCTACCAGGAATCCATTTACCAGATGATTGCCAAATCAATCTTGCTGCCTCTTCATCACATCCGGCACCAATACCTTTAGCTACTTCGACATTAGAAACCTTACCATCAGGATGGACAATGAATTTCACAAAGACTCGACCTTCGACCCCCATTCGCTGTGCCTGTCTTGGATACTTCAGATTCTGACCTAGAAAAGAGTAGAAGCCTTGCATGCCTCCTGGAAAAGTTGGAGGAGTGTCAACGATTGTATACACTGGCCCACAATCGACAGTGCTAACGAAACTTGTTGTATCGAATTGGAGACTATGAAGGGGTTGTCTTAACCGTTCTACCCGTTGCTTTTTCCAATCACTGGCGACTTCTGGATTGTCGAAATAGATGATTGGAAATGACAAAAGGTCCGAATCCTTGTCTCCACTTCGAATTCTTGAAGTATTCTTCAGTTTAAGCAATACTTCATCATGATAAATAAATTTATCAAGCCGAACCCCTTCATAAGCTTTTTTGCTTGGGCCGACATGTATTGTCCCGGATTCGAATTTTCCATCTTTGAATTTTTCTGAAAAAAGTGTGATTCCAAATTTTCCAGTGTATTTCCATTTCCCAACCATCAGCCCTCCTTTAAGCTTACCATACACTTTGGCATCCCTGGTTCGGTAAATAAACTCGGGGGTTTTGACATCATATTCGATCATCCTGGTTTTACCATCGTCTAGCCCAATATTCCCGATTTTAGGAAGTTTCAACAATTGAATCCTGTCCTCTTCAATCCTTGCAGATAATAGGATATTTCGTTTCGAATCGAAAGAATTCCAAAGCCCATCCGGTTGATCATTTCTAAATTCAATGGAGGCAAGCAGTGTTCCTTCCAGGTTGAAGAAATCAAATTTTCCATGCTTTTTTCCATCCTTGTAGTTGCCAACCATGACTAATTTCCCATTCGAATGATAATCCTTCACCACACCTTCCAGGGTCAGTTCAGGATAATTCAAACTCGCTTTTCTGTAATAGGTAAAACTATCCTCAGAAACCACTTTCCAGGATTTATCATAGTAGATAGTCGCTGACTCCTGACCTTCGCTACGAAAGCAATACCCAAGTAAAATGGTAACTAGTAGTATTAACTTATGTCTTGCCACTACTCAATATTAAGCCTCGATTTCTAAATGGTGTAGACTGAAAGTGAATTGATTGTAAACAATTTTAGCTGAAATCCTAGGTTGTCACTCAATCAACACCCTTTTAACGAATGAGAATAAAACCTTTTCTATACCTAATCGTTCTGGGTATATATACCTAATAGTTTTATGTATGTCTAAAAAAGACTTAGTTGGAGCTTCAACCATTCCAATCGTCCTTTCCATTCTTCTGGAGAGAGAGCATTACGGCTATGAACTTATTCGAAAAGTGCATGACATGACCAATGGAAATCTTGAATGGTCGGAGGCGATGCTGTATCCCGTACTTCATCGCTTGCAGAAGGATGGCTACTTAAGTTCCCGATGGATTGTTCTGGAAAATGGCCGAAGAAGAAAGTACTATGGAATAACCGATCAGGGCAAAGTCTTGTTGAGTGAGAAAAAAGAGGACTGGACATCTATGGTTAACC
>JANQST010000519.1 GCA_028279155.1 Cyclobacteriaceae bacterium | reverse complement strand
CGACTTGTTCGAAGTGGGTTTTGGGGTTTGGCAAAAGTGAGTGGGAGAATGGACGGATTTCTAGATGAATTGTACTGGAATGAGAACGATTTGGATGTTTTTAAGATTGACATTTTGATTGATCCTTCCACGATCAATACAGGAATGAGCATGTGAGATCGGGATCTGATTGATAATTATTTCGAGGTAGAAAAGTATACATCCTAGGGAGACAGTCGTGGAGCAATCTGGCGATATTCTCCACGACTAGAATAACCACTATGGAACAATAGAATCAACTTACCTTGCCCATTACTACTTTTATAAAGATCTGCCGTGATTGATAATTTGGAATTTCCATGAATCTGGATTTCCTTAAAGCCTGAGGATTGAGCATGTACTATAAATACGAACATGCCCATGTAAATCAATTTCGAAAACCATCGTTTGCTCATTCCTCAGGTTAGTTTTTTGAATCAATATTCATGTCGAACAGGTAAGCAGCAAATGCTAACTGGTTCACCTCAGTGCGCCTTGTCGAATAATGTCCTGCACCCCACGCGATTTGGAGAAATATTGGGTTGTTCTTGTTTTGCTGCGCATTTTGAAGAGCAGCTGTGAACTTATATGCGTGTAGTGGAAATGCAATTTGATCCTTCTCACCAGGAGTGATAATAGTAGGTGGATAATTTGCAGGTTTTAAATTGTGATACGGCGACCAGTCGTAGAGTGCAAGAAAATCTTCCTTATTTTCTCTGGAACCCCATCCGGTAGTGATGATTTGACTAATATAGTCGTACATCCGAATCATATCCAATAGTGGTATATCGATGTAAGCCAGACCAAACAAGGAAGGTTCTTGTATAATGGCCGCAGCTGGCAATGGACCACTTGCGCTACCACCATTTGCAATTAACCTGTCACTCGACGTGTAGCCGGCTTCAATCAAATATTTACCTGCATAAATGTAATCGTCGATCGCATTTTGCTTATTCCTACCAGCACCTGCTTCAATCCATTTTTGTCCATAGTCCGAACCACCCCGAATGCCAGGGTAGGCGTAGACACCTCCCATATCCATCCAAGCCATAACGCTACTTACATAATACAAAGTCGAGGGAAAGTTAAATCCATACGCATACAGCCATGTTGGGTTAGCTCCATCTCTCTTCAATCCTTTTTTGTAGATTAAGAACATCGGCACCTTAGTGCCATCTTTGCTATTGTAAAAAACCTGTTCTGTGATGAAATCATCAGGATCGAATGTAAGTTCTGGTCGACTGTGGACCGTGATGTTTCCAGATTGAATATCAAGTTTGAAAATTGATCCCGGATCTGTCTGCCCGTTCATGCCGAAGAATACTTCGGGATCATTTTGTGTTCCGATAAATGCGTTCATAAAACCAGTACTGCGACGCGATACCAGCCATCCACCTATATAGGGGAGTTCCACATCATTTTCAAGCGCACCTGATAAACTGAATATCTTAACAAGTGGCGACACGTCTTTTAGGTATTCGACTATTATTTTATTGCCAAGTAAGGAAGCCGAGTTTATCGGATAATCCCTTTCTGCGATAAGTTCCTCCCAATTGGCATATTCTGGGTTGTTGATGTTTATTTTAACAACTCTGAGGTTTGGTGAGTCTTTGCTTATAGCAAAGTAGAGGTCATCTCCAATTGCTCCTATAAACATGTATCTATGCTCTCGACCACCAATCATCTGAACTACAGGTCCATCCGATTTGAGATCTTTGTAGTAGACATTGTTCACCTCCCGCCCTAAAGATGTGAACACAAAATAGTTACCATCCTCTGTTACATCACCGCTGAATATCCACCCGGGGTTTTCCTCATCTTTGTAAATCACGATATCTGCAGATTGATCGGTGCCTATCTGATGATAACGAATTTCATGATCAGTCGGAGTTTGCATTCCTGAACCTTCGGGAGCCTTGAATCCATTGTAGTAGAAACCATTACTTTTAACATCCCACGACACTTTGCTATAGAATAGATACATACCCTGTATTTTATCATTCAATAATTCTTTTGTGGCAACATCCAACAAATACCAGGTATTCCATTGAGCCCCTCCATCTGCTACACCAATAGCTAGATATTTCCCATCTCTACTTGGTTGGAATTCTATTATTCTCATATCCTGCTCCAGACCTCCTAGTTTTTTCACATCTTCATGCGAAATCAGAAGTTCTTCGTTTCCCTTATCTTGAGTAGTTGAAACATATAAGCCTGAAGGTTCCATTTTCCTGCTGGAAAAGAAGTATTTGTCACCTGCTTTTCTTGGTACACCACTAATGTACCCAGGCTTCAAATCCCGAATTTTATTGTATCGTTCCTCTACAGTAGACCTCACGGAAAGTGTATCTATAAATGATGAGGTAAATGAATCTTGATTAGCTATCCATGATTTTACTTCATCCGTTTCCATGTTTTCTAACCAACGATATGGATCTTTTACCTCAATGCCATGATAGGTATCACTTTCTGCCACAGTTCTACTCTGAGGATAGTTTTTGATCTTTGGAAATTTTGAAGTTTGCGTTTGTACACATGAGAACATTGCCGCCGAAACGCCAAATACCAATGAAAGGGTTTTTGAATTCATGAATCGAGATTTTTAGATTCAAAGTAGCATTCAGTACTACTTATAATCGCATCAATTCGGAAGCTGAGACCTCTTCTCGCACAGGTTTAACTAGTGAATCAGTTGGGGTTTCCACTATCCCCCTTGTGTTAAGGCCCGGAGAGAGTATATCACTATTGGATACACTCTAGGGAACAACAGTCAAAGACATAGTTCACAAACAAAAACCATCTACATCTCCGGGTCACTTAATGCAAGCTGATCCTCCATGAAATGAAAGATGTTCAATCTTAGGAGAATTAGATGTTTTTAGTGACTCATTTAGGAATGTGCGACTAATTCGTTGAAATTAAACTCGCTCAAACTTTACAAATTCTGAAGGAGATTGACCAGTTTGCTTCTTAAACGTTCTATTAAATGATGCTTTATTATTGAAACCTGCTTCCAGGCCTATGCCGAGTATACTATAGTGGGAAAATGAAGGATCTACCAAGAGTTTTTTGGCCTCCTCAACTCTGTACTGATTAATGAATTTGAAAAAGTTCGTATTCAATTTTTGATTAATTACCTGCGATAGGTGGTGGGGGGCAACTTGAAGCTGTGAAGCAAGTTCATCGATTTTCAGATCGCTTTGGAGGAATGGTTTTTCAAGTTCCATTTCCGTAAGAAGCTTACTAAGAATCTCATTAGACTTGGTCTCATTCAATCCCGATGTAGAATATTTTCCTGATGGATTTTTCAGGATGTTTTCAGAGAATAGTTCTCCTTTCATGATGGTTAGATATCCAAGAATATGAATTAAAAATGTGTGGACAAGTGCAGTGATCTCATCTAGGGTTTTTGTATATGAGCCAAACCACACCAACGTCAATAGGAATATAAAATAGATGGTAAGGTAGGATATGAAAACTAGAGAAACGGTCTTGAACCACTCAATTTTCAAAACATTACTATCACTCGATGTTTGTGCCAACTTGTGTTTGTATTGTGCCAAATACGTCCAGGAGATATATGTATAAATAATCATATGGATGATTAGTACACTTATAAAAAGCATATCAGTAACACCAAACTGATAGTACTCCACTTCTAGAGATGATTTAATGTAGTTGATTTTTGATGCTGCGTCAAGCAGATAGAAATCTGAATAGTAGACAAGGTAGCAGACGAAAGGAAAGAAATGAATAGTGTCTTTTAAAGAAAATGATGACTGACCATTCAATATGGAAAGAGCATAAAAGTAATAAAATGGTCCCATTAAAAACAGGGAAGGGATTGCAAGTCCAATTAGATGTGGCGTCAATAAGTACAATTCAGTTTCTGTTGTTAAATACACAAAAACTTTGAATGTTACCACTAAGATCATCCCCGAGAGGAATCGGTTAGCAGCGCGATTACCTTTTCTCGAGATCAGCAATATAAGGGATAGAAAAAGTCCTTGAAAAGTACCAAAGAGTAATACTATTTGCCATAGATCTAGAATGAATGTACTGTCCATATTAAATTATTCGTATTTCAATGATTCGGTTGGATTAACTCTAGCAGCGTTGAATTCAGGATTGTTATTCCTAAGGAAATCAGCTAAAGTACCTGGAGCGGCCGGAGAGGTAGAGATCCCATCTGAATAAGAATGATGGGCAATGACCCTCTGGATTTTGTCGAGTTTTTCGTGGTATTGATTAAACGTGAACTCATCTTTTAACCAAAGTGATGATATTAAAATGACACTAGCAAACGCAGTTGACAATCCAAAAAAGTTAAGAATTGAATATGCCATATTTCTGCGTAAGGTTCGAATAATGATTAAAAAAATGTTTTTCCACATACTTAATTTTAGTTTACTGTTTTCGAAGTTGTTTACTTGCATCTTCGTAATCGATGTAATCTCTGTGTTCAACAATGATTCCCTTATGAAACTTTAGAATAGTGGTAAACGAATGATCAAATCGAAGCTTCTCCTTTTCGGGCTTACCCCATACTGCACCTTTAGTTTCTGAATGAATGGTGCCGCTGACAATTACATACTGACCGGTTTTGAATTTTGAGTTAAACTCTAGCTTCCATTTTAATGTACCATGGAAACCCTCAGTAAGCGTTTTTATGACGTTATCTTTTCCTTTAAGGTGAAATCCAGCAGGGTTAATTGCTGAAAAAGTAGGATCGGTAAACACGACATCATCCGCATATAGTTTGCTCATTTTTTTAAAATCGAGTGCCTGATAAGCTTCAAAATATTGATCAGCTATGGACATAATTGATTGAGCAGCCAGTGAGAAAGACATCAGAAAAATAAAAATTGAGATTATGAATTTCATGCTTTTTAGTTGCTAAACTCACAGATTCAACCAGGTATACTGGCTTAATTTAGAATCTAAGACTACCTTTTATTGAATTCTGTTTCCATTTTGTTGCTTTATTCGTTAATCTCATCTATTGATATTAACTCAATAAATTATGTCATCGATACAAATTGGTCTAGATGCTGCATTAATTCTTTCCGGTGCAATTTATGGGTACATTTTATCGCTTAGTTTGTTACTAAGCAATGATAGAAACGAACTTGCGAAGAAATTAGCAGGAGCATTTGTTTTGGTCTATGCTATTCACATTACAGAATATGTCGGATTGGTTTCAGGTTTGATCTTGAAGGCTCCCCAATTCATTGGTATTACATTCCCTTTGCTATTCTTATTAGGGCCAATGTTCCTCTTTTATGCCGAAGCATTAAATGATCCTGATTTTAGACTTAAGAAAAAGCATATTGCGTATCTCGTTCCTTTTTTGATATGGCAACTGTACTTTATTCCGTTCTATGCCAGAGGACTTGAAGAGAAAATTAGTTTTCTAAATCAATTGGGCTCCACAGGAATCAGTTTTATTCCCTTTTTATATGGACTTTCATCCTTGATTGTAAACTTCTTCTTCATCTATGCTGCCTATCGAAAAATGGCTGAATATGAAGCAGTACTTGTAAGCAACTATGCCACAGATCGAATACTGAAGCTAAAATGGACAAGAAAATTTGCTTTTGGCTTCACGGTTCTTCTTGCGCTGAATACGCTCATGTTTGTTTACACAAAATTTGATAATACCTATTTATTCACAATGGACATTGTCTTTGTAATTGGAATGATTGGAATGATAATTACAATTGGGTTAAATGCTCAATCTCAGCATTTTGAGCATGATCCAAGGAAAGTACCCATTCAACCATCAAAAATGTTGAGTGAATCAAAGTATCAAACTTCATCCCTGGACAAAAAGAAGATCTTAGAAATAAAAAGGTCTTTGGTTCAGTACATGGAAGAAGTAAAACCTTACCTCGAAAGTGAGTTGAAAATATCTGATTTGGCGGAACAGGTTGAGATTCCTGCGCATCATATCTCCCAAACGATTAACCAGGAATTTGGCACGAACTTTTTTGAATTTATCAATGAGTACAGAATTGAATCTGCCAAAAGAATGCTTGAAAATGAGAAGTTTGATTATTTCAAAATCTTAGCGGTTGCCATAGAAAATGGGTTTAATAATAAAGCTTCCTTTAACAGAGTTTTCAAAAAATATACGGGTGTGACGCCATCTGAATATCGTCAAAAAAGGCATGAAACTGTTGAAACTAAGGAGAGTTTTGCTTGAATCAAGTAATTGTGAAGGGAAGTAATTGCAAGTTTCAAATGATCATTTTACCAGCGTTTTCCTTAACATGTTAAAGATGTATCAGTCCATCAATCTTACAGGGTCGCAGTTGGTTATATTCCCAATAATTTTTTTTGATAGCTAAATATTTCTGTTTGCGATGAGTCATATGTTTTAGCTGTTTTTGGTAGTGCAATATGCTATCCACTTTTTGTAGAAGTGTGCCAATTATTGAAAATGATTATAACTATTCTTTTTCAACCATTATATAAAATAAGTCGCACTTTGTAAGGTAGTACTTGACTCTCTCCATGTGATTTTACAATTGCCGAAAAAGAACAAGCAATGAAAAAGTCACACACCTTAATCACAGCTACCGGTCTAATTGTTATAACTCATTCCTGTACTAGGCAAGAAAACAACACAAATAGATCTAAATCTCAGAATGAAGCTAAACGCATAGTTACAATATTTCGAACACGATGTTAAGAATATGCCCATGGAACCCATCAATATAACTCGTGAATCAAAGTATAAGACTTCCTCTCTCGACAGTAAAAGAATACTAGAGATAAAAAATTTACTGGTTAAATATATGGAAGAAGAAAAACCTTATCTCAAAAGTGAACTAAAGATATCGGATTTAGCAGAGCAAGTAGATATTCCTGCGCATCATATTTCTCAAACGATCAATCAGGAATTTGGATCAAACTTTTTCGAATTTATAAATGAGTACAGAATCGATTCAGCCAAACGAATGTTGGCCAATGAAAAGTTTGATTACTTCAAAATCTTGGCAGTGGCAATTGAAAATGGTTTTAATAACAAGGCTTCGTTTAACAGAGTGTTTAAAAAATATACTGGTGTGACGCCTTCGGAGTACCGGAAACAGCCTGACGATGTGTTTGAAACAAAGAAAAGCTTTGCTTGAGTTAAGTACTTTTTAAAGCCAGCATCGCTTTTCAGTTCTTCATCAACCACTCCATTTACTAGGAAAATTTTATCCATTTAGAGCCTCGTTCGATTTCAATCAATTTCAATACGGCTAATGAGAAGTGAGTCGCACTTTATAAGGTAGGACATAACTCAACTATCTGGATTTTACTCTTGCTACAAAAAGAACAAAGCAATGAGAAAAATTGATACGCTATTAACAATCATTTGTATCTCAGCAGTAGCATTTTCTTGTACCAATAGACAGAGCCAGGCGGATGCGCAGGGTGAAGAGAAACAAGAATTCTCGCTGATTAAGGAAGTCAACCAAATGCTTTATATGGGAATTTTGACCCAGAATGAAGGACAAACGACTCAGCAAGTTGAAAACGGTATGATGAAGTCTATGATGGAACTCATGAAATTTTACAATCAGCAAGGCTTTTCCTACGCACCTATTTCGGGTGCAATGATTCTTGATACAGAATCAAGAGGTAAGTACGTAACATTTCTGCCATTCAGTGAAGCTCAAACCCCTCCTGAAAATTCGGAGGGAATTAAACTTGGTCAAACTTTTGGTGGCGAAGCGCTGAAAGGCATGCATACAGGCTCCTATTCATCTGTAGAAAGAACTTACAAGAAAATGCTTGAGGAGGTGCAAAGACGTGGGTGGATCGCACTAGGGCATTCTGTAGAATTATATCTAACAGATCCTCAGGCCGAACCAGATACCTCTAAATGGCAAACTGAAATTACTCTAGCTGTTGAAACTAAGCCCCATGCATATCTTGAAGTAACAGACATGCCTGTTTTCAAATATGCAGGAATCAGAAAAGAAGTGACAGCTACCAATACCATGTCTGTTGATATGCTGCTTGGTCAAAGTATGATACAGATGAATCAGAAAGTGATGAATGCGTGTGACAAAACAAGGGTTCATCCACCGTATGTGACAGGTTTCAACATCATTAATAAAAGGACAACAGCGAGTGCGGATTTTGAATTTGGAGTTGGTGTACCGGTCTCATTGAATGATGAATCGATCTTTTTCCAGGAAACAAAGCCCACAAAAACCATAAGAGCAGTACATCATGGTGCCTATGATTTTCGTGAAACTTATGATAAGATTCAAAAGTATGCAATCGAGAATGGTTACACCCTGGATCCAAAAAGTATTGAGATTTATAAGAATGACCCTAGAAATCAGCCTGATCCCAAAAAGAACGTGACGCATATTTATGTACCTATCCAATGATTAGCATCTTTCCGAAGTGTAGGGGCATTGCGGGGCCTTTTTCATTTTGAATTGAGGGGAAACTAAGGAGTTTCAATTTAGAATTTGAGCCATTCACAACGACTCATCATTCGACCTTACGGTATTGAACTACAATTACGCGTTTATGAATTTCAAACTTGCATTTCGTCATCTAAAAAAATTCAAAATAAATGGTCTGATCAATATTCTTGGGTTCTCAGTAAGTATAAGCGCCTGCCTGATAATTTTTCTATTTGTGAGACAAGAGCTGAGCTATGACAACTTTCATACATGGAAAAACGACATATACCGAATAGATCAGGAAGAAAATACGAAAAGTCCAGCTATTCTTGGACCAACTATGGTAAATGAATTAGCCGGCGTAAAAGCAGCTACCAGAATTAGATCTCCTTACATTGATCACCTCATTAAAGTGGATGAAACACTTTTTACCGAGAACGCACTGGACTTCAAATATATCGACCCCAACTTCTTTGACGTTTTCTCATTTGAACTACTTAAAGGAAATGAGAAAACAGTAATTGATAGTGAGGAAAAAGTAGTACTTACGGCATCTACGGCTAAAAAATATTTTGGAGACGAGGACCCTATAGGGAAGGTGATTTCTGTTGAAAATTTTGTGCCACCATTTAACACGAATAAACTCGTAGTAAGCGGTATTGTCGCCGACCCACCCAAGAACTCACACATTGACTTTACCATTCTTGCGTCTCTCAGACTATTTGAAGCTCCAGATGTACAACCGCTAAAGTTATGGGCACAATATTGGGTATGGACGTATTTATTATTGGATAACCAAAGCAACTCACAAGAAATTGCCGCAAACATGAGGAGGATAATGCTAGATCATGTCGGAGCGCCTCCCACTTTCTCATTAAGGCCCTTAAAAGATATTTACCTCCATACTTCAAATGTGGCTGCCCCCATTGGAAAGATTGGTAATTACAATAGATTGCTTGTTTTTTCACTAGTAGGAATGCTCGTGCTCTTGGTAGCTACTATAAATTTTGTCAACCTTACTGTAGCAACTTCAATAAAAAGGGCTAAAGAGATAGGCGTGAAAAAAGCACTTGGTGCAAATAAGAATCAGCTTACCCTTCAATTCTTATCAGAATCATTATTGGTCACAACATTGTCCTCAATTATTGCATTTGTTGGTTCAATGATAATTGCCTTCAATTCAGAGACTTGGTTTAGTTTGGAGCTCCATCTTAGCTGGAATGAAGTTGGGTTTGTAGCCAGGATACTCCTGTTGATTACACTGACATGCGGCTTCCTCGCAGGCATTTATCCAGCTTTGTTTCTGACCAAGCTGAAAACTACGGAGATAGTCAAAGGTCAATTGGCATCAAGTGGAAAAGGGCGTTGGACGCAAAAGACCCTCATCGTATTTCAGTTCGCTGTTTCTCTTTTTATAATAAGTTCAATTATCGTAGTTGAAAGGCAGATGGATTTGATTGAAAATCAATCATTGGGATTTGATAAGGAACAAACGCTAGTTATCAATTGCGAGGTGAATATAAGCGATGAATTGCCATTGATTAAAAGTCTATTTCAAGGTGTAAGTGGAGTTAGGAGCGTGGCAGGTGCTAGAAAAGCTCCTGGTTTTGGAAATATATCAACTCAGGTTTATCGATTGGATGGCGTGGCTTATGCCAACAGCGAGTGGACCAATATGTTTACTTACCATGTAGGCCCGGAATTTATTCAAACCATGGGCATTGAAGTGTTGGAAGGAAGAGGGTTTTCTAAGGATATCGCCAGTGACGAAGATGCATTTGTAATTAATGAGACGGCTATTGAAGAATTGGTAAAATGGGGAGGAGAAGAATGGAGAAATCCAATAGGTAAGGTTATGTCCTTGGCACCCAACATTGCTAGACCGGTGTATAAAGAAGGTCCGATCATTGGAGTAGTTAAGGATTTCAACTATCGGCCATTATATGAAGAGATTAAGCCTTTAGCTATGACTGTTCAATATTTTGCCATTCGGACTCTCCTTGTAAAAGTTGACGTACAGGACGTACAGGAAACTGTCGCGGGCTTGAATCAGGCATGGGATGAAATAGGAATAGAATGGCCGTTTGAATATTCCTTCCTTGATCAGAATTTTTCAAATCTTTATGAAAAGGAGATACACACAAAAGAAATTCTCAAGATTTTCGCTTTTATAGCAGTGATTATTTCATGTCTGGGTCTCTGGGGTCTGGTCATCCTTTTTACCGAACGAAAAAGAAAAGAAATAAGCATCCGTAAAGTTTTGGGAAGTCCAATTCAAAACATCCTTCAACTTCTTCTGAAGGGCTATGTGATATTGATATTGATTGCATTCTTAATTACCGTGCCTATAAGTTGGTATACCATGAATGACTGGCTGACAAATTTTGCTTATCGTACAGAAATTGGGCCGTTCATCTTTGTGTGGTCATTAATTTTAGTCCTTTCAGGAGCACTCTTGTCTGTTGGTTACATCTCCATAAAAGCGGCAAAATCCAATCCCGTTAAGTACCTGAGAATGGATGGGTGAAAAAAAAGACTTTTTAAATACTACTGGCCAGCATTAATTCCCAGTTAAATCAAACAAAACTCAACAACATGAACTTAACTACACAACACATCGAAGTAAGATGCTCATCACTAGACAAGGCAAAAGATTTTTACCTTCATAAACTAGGTCTTGAGCTTATCTCAAACTTGCCTGAACTTGGTTTGTTTGCTGTCAAGGCAGGTAGCATAAGAATATCCTTTTTTGAAGGGTACATACCAAGAAAAAAACAGCATGATCAGCTAACTGGCTCTCATATCATTTTCCGAACCGAAAACCTAGATGAGACAATTGAGGAGCTTGTAAGAAGAGGAATTGAGTTTACTGGAGAAATTGTTGAAGCCGGAGGGTTTATGCGAGATATAGCTATTAGGGATCCAGATGGAAACATTATAGAAATAGCAGAGTACTTTGTAGACCCTTTGGCCGAACAGGATCATTAAAGCTGTTCTAGCTGATTGTTTTCACTCAATCTGGATGAGAATGCCAAAGATCGACTCTTATGACCCACTTCTCATTTTCTTTCACTAGCAGTACATAATCAGTTCCCCACCAAACTGTCAATTTTGCACATGCTGTTTGATTTTGCATATCGAGAATTTCTACGTTTTTAGGAGTATTATTACTGAAAGGCCGTCTTGCTTTTACTGATAATGAATAATCAAGTACTTCCTTAAAGCTCATTGATTCCCCAGTATATTTAGATTCTCCAGTCTTATTACACCCATACCTATGCACATTTTTAGACATGCTTGCGGCGAGCTTAGCAGTATCCCCTTCATAAAATGCTTCTACATAATTGAGCGCTGTCTTTCTTACCTCTTCTTCCGGAGTACTTTGGTATTGAGGTTTACTTATAAATGAAATGGCTATTGTGGAAACTATAAACGCTCCACAATAGATTGCCATATTGAATATTCGATCTAGATTGAATAATCGATCTAGAATTGAATAGTTCTCTCTTTTCATGAGCTAAGCTTTCTTCAAATAAAATGTGAGAAGGGGCATGGGTAGGCTTACATTCCAAACTACTACCACATATTAAATTGGAATAGCATTTTTAGGTAGCACTTTATAATTTCAGCCAAGGCAATGAGTATTTGAGCCCAATTTTCTGTAAACAACCAATTGTTAACATGAAAAAACCGCTCATTGTCTTATATCTATTATTCTTAACACTTTATAGCTTCTGTCAGACGATGGATGCATATGAGAAAGCTTATAAGGTGGTTTCATCAAGTATCGCCAGACTTGGAGGGAATAGCAACTTCGGCAAAATTGAATCAATAGAGCTGAACTTAAACGGAACAGCTTACGACGAAGGTCAGAGCTTATCACCCTCAAGTGAATGGCATCAGCGGGAAATGAATTCAAGGGTGATTTACAAGCCAAAAGAATCGACTAGCTATCAATCGATCAACACACTTACCATTGGTGGCTTACTCTATGATCCCTCTTTTATAATTCAAGATAACGGAACTGGACTACAAAATCAACAATCTACTAATGAATGGTTTGAACTAACTGAGTTTGAGATATCAATTCTAAAGTCAATTCCACAACTTTATCCTCCAAGATTGTTTCCATTTGTAGTCTTGGGAAATGCTATTCGAAACGCCCAAAGTCTTAGATACATTGGACTGATAGAGGGTGGACATAACATCTCAGTTTCGGATTCAGATGGAAGTGTGATAACACTGATAATTGATGAAAGCACACGTCTGCTAAATAGAATAGAAATGGTGTCTGACCATCTGGTTTTTGGAGATGTAAATGTGGGTATTCAATATGAGGATTATGTAGGTATTGATTCTGTTTTCCATCCTCAGAAGCTTCGATTCACATATAATAGCAAGCCCTTCATGGAATTGGAAGCACAAGTGAAGTTGAATACAAACTCCGAAACTTCTCTGTTTGAAAAACCAGATGAAATTGAATTTACCGAACTACCTGGTCCTTTCAAGCCAAAGGAGATTGTGGATGGTGTATGGCTTATGCCCGTTTTTTCGGGTCTAGGTATCACATATAATGTGATGATGATTGAATTGGAAGATTACATCATATTAATTGATGCACCTTTATTTGACGGATATTCTCGAGGAATCCAACAAGTTTCGAATAACATTAGTCCCGGCAAACCCATAAAATATGTGGTTGCCAGTCACTATCATACAGATCACATAGGAGGTATCAATTACTTCATTTCCAAGCAAGTACCTATAATCAGCAATATCGGAAATGAAGATTTCATAAAAGAAGTTGCCAGGGTCAAACATACAGTATTTCCTAATTCACAGATGTTGAACCCATCTGAAGCGATAGTTGAATCCTTTAAAAAGAAAAGATCATTTAAGGATGAAAAACGCGAAGTAGTGCTATATGAGATCAATGGCTCACCACATGTAGACGAAATGATTCTGGTGTATTTGCCCAACGAAAGGATTCTATTCGTAGCTGACCTTTTAATGAGTTCATATCAAAATCCAACCCCTATGTACAATGAGTCGCTGGACTACTTAATAGAATTTGTCAAAAAAAATAAACTAGAGGTAGACATTTACGTGCCTTCCCATGGGAAAATACTGTCTGCGGAAAAGCTTAGACGATAAATGTCTTGTCAGAAGAAATGTTGTCATGAATACTACGAAGAATCTCATTTGCCATCATCTTTATCTATCGAACCACGGGAACTGGAGAAAGAATTAGATGGTGTAAACTGGAAATAATGCATGAGATAATTAATTCGATCTTGGCAAGAGGATTATGTTGAAACAATAAACATCGGCTCATTTTCTAAAATGCAACACTAAAACCAAAACGAATCAAGACTCATAGTCGAATTACCTCGTAATAGCACAAAAGATGTGCATACCTCATCTTATCTCTATTGCCAATGAATAACCTAAAGCTGGCCTTTCGACATCTGATTAAAAACGGTGTAAATAGCACTATCAACATAGTGGGCTTCTCAATTAGCATATCCGCATGTCTGCTCATATTGGTTTATGTGGTCGGGGAGACAAGCTATGATGATTTTCACCAGGGCAATGAACATATTTACAGAGTCGTAACTGACGATTTCTCAGCCAGTCCGGCCATTCTCGGCCCTACGGTTCAGGCCGAAGTTCCTGGAGTGAAACTAGCTACAAGGATACGATCTCCATATATTAATATGCTTGTAAAAGCTAATGATGAATTGTACACAGAACCAGCACTTTCATTTCGGTACATAGATGAGAATTTTTTTAAGATTTTTTCATTTGAACTGTTACAGGGTAAAAAAGATGGAATAGTAAGTAGTCAGGAAAAAGTAGTGCTCACGGCTTCAACGGCAAGAAGATATTTTGGTGATGATGACCCAATTGGTAAAACCATTTCTATCGAGAATTTTATCCCCGGATTCTCCACCAATTCATTCATAGTATCCGGTGTAGTTAAAGATCCACCATCAAACGCTCATTTCAAGTTCAACATATTAGCTTCTATAAAGCTATTTGAGGCAATTCAGGAGAAACCACTTGAGAACTGGAGAATGAATTGGACGTGGACATATTACGAGCTAGAGGAGTTTGCCCGGACTGAGATTGTGGAGGATAAAATGGGTGAAATTGTATCGCAACATGTTGATGAACCACCAACTTACAAATTACAGCCACTTGAAGATGTGTATTTGAAATCTGCTCAGCTAAGGTTTCCTATTGATGATGTCGGAAACATCAATTATGTTATTGCATTTTCGCTGATTGGTCTACTTGTGCTTTTGGCAGCCATTGCCAACTTCGTAAACTTAAGTATAGCGGGCTCAATTAGACGTGCCAAAGAGGTTGGAGTCAAGAAGGTGCTGGGGAGTTCAAAGAACTTAATGGCTCGTCAATTTTTCATTGAGTCTCTGGTTGTTACCTCATTATCGGCAATTGTAGCAATGGTGCTCACACTGCTGGTTATCAATTTTTCTGAGTTACTTTTAGGAGTAAGCCTGAGTTTTAAGCTGACATATATTCCATATCTCATATTCCTTTTGCTAGTTGTAGTATTTGTTAGTGCATTCATAGCAAGTATTTTTCCTTCTGCTATATTGACGAGGTTGAAAATCCATGAAATAGTAAGAGGAAAGTTTGCAACGAACAAGAAAGGCAAACTAACTCAACATGCCCTGATAATCTTTCAGTTTCTCGTTTCGATTTTCATCATTAGTGCTATTCTTATTATTGATGAACAACTAGACATGATTAAAAGTAAATCACTGGGTTTCAAGAAAGAACAAGTACTTATCGTTCCTTGTGAGATTAGCTTAAGGGATAAACTCCCTCTACTCAAAAGTGAGTTGCTGAATAATACATCAATCTCAGGTGTAGGAGCCTCCTCACGACCTCCTGGATTTGGTGGTATTTGGACACAGGTTTATCGAATGGAAGGAATTGCATTTGCTGAAGATGAGTACGTAGATATTGGGACTTATCATATTGGCCCAGATTTTATTTCCACAATGGAAATGGAGCTTTTAGAAGGAAGGACCTTCTCAGCAGATATTAAGAGTGATACAGCTGCTTTCGTGATCAATGAATCTGCACTAAAGGAGTTAATAAAGTGGGGTGGTGACGACTGGATGAACCCACTTGGTAAAAAGATGGATGTAGCACCTGGTAGGTCCCGACCGAATGTATACAAGAGTGGACCAATAATTGGAGTGGTCAAAGATTTTCATTTTAACTCACTATTTGAAGAAGTTGGCCCGCTAGCACTGACCATAAATTATACACCTTTAAAAACATTGGTTGTCAAGCTCAATAGTGACAACCCCATGGAGGCCATTTCCTTTATTGAAAATAAATGGAATGAACTAAATATTGAATGGCCGTTTGAGTATTC
>JANQST010000518.1 GCA_028279155.1 Cyclobacteriaceae bacterium | reverse complement strand
CTTTAACTGCTTCTCTAACCGCTTTATAAATACTTGCGCTTCCAAGCATTTTAGTCGCCAGATCGCTGTTCACGCTTTTAATAGCCGACACTCTACTTTCTTTCAGTTTATCAATGTTTGCCATAAACTTTGTTTCAAAATCATTGGCAGGTTCAGCACCTCCTGCAAGTTCCTTGTATCTCGCCCCGGTCATTCCTTCTTGCTTCTTAATGGTCTCATTGACAGCTCGACTTAGATCAGCTTTCATTTGATCAACTACTTCTGTCATTAGTGCATACTTCCAAACATGTTCGTCCGTCACCTCTTGCGCGGTAGATAAATTCGATAATAGAATTAGGACTAAACTTCCTAAAATCATTCGTTTCATTGGTCTCTTAATCATTTTTAGGTTTAACAAAACCCTAAAATTATAATGAAATGTTAGAACGGAAAACCCAAATTTTCTTCTTTCTATGTCAGGAAACTGGCTTTTTGTAAACATTTACGATTTCGAAAACATACACACTTCATACATTTTACAGACAAAAGTAAACTTAATCAAAGCGTTTACCGTATATTGCAGACAAAAGTAAATTTAATCATTATGGGTAGGACCTATCTTGGAGAGTTTGAAGAGATTGTTTTGTTGACCGTAGGCATATTGTATGAGGACGCGTATGCTGTAGCGATCACCAAAGAAATCACAAAGCAATCTGACAGGTCTGTTAATGTGAGTGCGGTACATAAATCACTTTACCGCCTTGAAAAGAAAGGAATGCTTAAATCAAAATTGAGCGATCCAGAGTCGAAACGAGGTGGTAAGAGAAAGCGCTTGTTCATGATTACACCGTATGGTAAAACGGCTCTGGATGAATCCATGGATTTAAGGACTAAAATGCGAAAGCAAATCCCAGACCTTGCTTTCAAATGGGATATTGGATGAAATGAGAGCAAAGGTCAGCATACCGAAAATTCCGCATGCCTTTTTTCGATGGTACTGCAAACCGGATAAGTATGAAGAGATACACGGAGATCTGGAGGAATTCTTTTATGAGAAAGTAGAAGAAAATGGACTCACTAGTGCCAGATTATTCTATATCTGGAACGTCGTTCGTTGTTTTCAACCCTATGCGTGGAAAATACCTGAAAGTCAAAACTCAACAATGATTATGTTTAAAAACTATTTTAAGACTTCTTACAGAAGTTTAAAGCGAAATCCGCTCAATTCGTTCATTAACCTTTTTGGATTGTCGGCTGCAATAGGTGTATGCGTAGTTGGTTATGCTTTTATCAAGTATACATTCAAGATTGATCAATTTCATCAAAACAAAGATGAAGTATACCTGACTACTTTCTTTGCAGACAGGGAAGGGACTGAGCAGCAAAATGGAAGAACTCCAACACCATTGGGCGCTGCATTAAGAGCAGATCTGGCCCAAGTAGCTAACGTATGTAGGGTTGAAGATCGAAAGGTGGTAGTAAAACATGGTGCTTTTAAAGTCTTTCACGAGCGTGTGCGCTATGTAGATCCGGAATTTCTTGACATGTTCACGTTTCCATTGAAGTGGGGTTCTGCTGACGCATTGCATAATATCAATAGTGTGATCCTGAGTGAGGAAATGTCAGTTAAGTATTTCGGTAAAGACTTCCCAGTTGGAGAAAATATAAAGCTGATCTTTGATGCAGAAGAAAGTAAAGTCTTTAAGGTTGCCGGAGTTGCCAAAAAGTTTCAAGGTGCACGTTCATTTGATTTCGATTTCCTGATCAATTTCGAAAATTTTCGTACATCAGAACCTGAATATGATTTTAATGACTGGAGCAGGTTCGTGGATGCAACATTTATTCAGGTTAAAAACGCTTCTGATCTTCAACTAATTGAAGAACGGATGGAAAAGTATAGACAAGCTCAAAATGAGATTCAAAGTGATTGGATCGTTTCATCGTTTGCATTTCAACCGTTATCAACCCTTTATGAAAACTCAGCCAGTATTCGAGGTGACATCTCCAGAGATGGTTTTATGGATCTTTATAATTCCAGTATTTCTTTTGTCATCATTGGTTTTTTTGTACTTGTCCTAGCAGCTTCCAATTACATCAATATTGCAATCGTTTCTGCTGTGAAACGTCTCAAAGAGATCGGTCTGCGAAAAGTTATAGGAGCAAATAGAAGTATGGTGATTGCACAGTTCCTGGCCGAAAACCTGATGATGATGCTCATTGCTTTGGTTATTGGTTTCGTACTAGGCTCGATGGTATTTGTTCCGTGGCTAGAACAAACCATGGCCTTTGATATGGATTTTACCTTGAATGATAAAGTATTGCTTGTTTTCCTTCCTTCAATACTACTTTTTACCGGACTAATCTCCGGATTATATCCGGCATTCTATATTTCAAAATTTCAAGTAGCAAATATTTTCAGGAGATCATTTCGGGTTGGAAAAAAGAATTACCTGACACGTATATTTCTTGGATTCCAGCTTTTGCTCGCCTGTGTGATTATTTCTGTGGCAGTTATGTTCACCCAGAACACGAATTATCAGCTAAATAGAAGCTGGGGATATGAAAATGAGCACTCGTTGTACGTGAAAGTTGACGATCGATCTACTTTTGATCAGCTCCATGCCAAGGTTAGTCAAGATCCAAGCGTTGTTGCTGTTTCAGGCTCAAGCCACCATTTGGGAAGAAGTAACATCAATGTAGTATTGGATTTTCCGGATCGACAATATGAGGTATCTCAAATGTCTGTAGATCATAACTATTTTGAGACTATGGGATTAGTGTTAAAAGATGGAAGAATTTTTCAGGATAGGAAGTCAGATGTTGAAACGGTCTTGATTAACGAAACTTTTGCAGCTAACCTGGATCAACCAATAGGTACAACATTTAAAATTGGGGAAACAACTTTCAGTGTGATAGGAATCATTCAGGATTTTCACGCTTATAACTTTTATTCGAAAATCAAGCCTACCATATTCAGGATGGCTGATCCTTCGGAATATCAGTTTCTAACTGTACGGGTTAATGCTGGCGCAGAAACTCAAGCCTATGAGAAACTTCAAACTGAGTGGGCCTCACTTTTTCCAGAAATTCCATTTGATGGTGCTTACCAGGAAGATGTCTGGGGTAATTTCTCTGAAGACATGCGCAATGGCGATAGGTTCTGGCGAGCACTGGCACTAATTGTGGTTTCGATTGCAGGACTCGGATTGTATGGGTTGGTTACACTTAATGTATCCGGACGTACCAAAGAGTTCAGCATCCGGAAAGTTCTTGGAGCTGAATTAAGAAACATTTTTTCAAACATTACACGTCAATATAGACTTGTCTTTCTGGTAGTGATGATCACTGCGGCTCCAGCAAGCTATTATTTGGTTGCAATGATCTTTGATACATTTTTTGTCTATTATATGCCGCTCGACTACTCCTTCTTTATTTTCTCCGGAGGGATCTTGATGCTGGTTTTATTAACTGTAGTGGGGACACAATTGAAGCGTTTGTCTAATGCCAATCCTGTTGAAGGCTTAAAGATTGAATGATATGAAGAAGAAGGTCAACATACCTAGAATCCCACATGCCTTTTTTAAATGGTATTGCAAGCCTGAAAAATACGAAGAGCTTCACGGTGATCTTGAGGAGTTTTTCTACGAAAGGGTTGAAGAAAAGGGAATATTCCGAGCTCAGCTGTATTATCTCTGGAATGTGATCAGATGCTTCCAACCATACGCCTGGAAAATACCTGAAAGCCGAAATACAAATGTGGCAATGTTTAGAAATTTTTATTTCACCACCATTCGTAATTTCTCGAAGCACAAAAGCTACTTCCTTATTAATATTTTAGGCTTGGCTATTGGGATTGCCAGTTTTGCTTTCATAAGTATGTATGTGCTCAATGAATTGAGCTATGATCAATTTCATGCTGAACATGATCGAATCTTCAGGGTAAATAATGAGGCGATCATAAAAGGAGAGGAGAATAAGCAGGCGACAACAGCTGCTCCAATAGTGAAAGAGATTTTGGAGAGTTACCCAGAGGTTTTAACCGGTACCAGAGTGCTTAGAGACGGACAATTGCTGATTGGACGAGAAACGACCAAAATCAACGAAGAGGGGGTATTGTTTGCGGATGAGGAGCTATTCAAAGTTTTTGATTTTAAGCTACTGAAAGGTCATCCTGAAACTTCTCTTCTAAATCCACGGTCGATGGTCTTGACTGAATCCTATGCTAAAAAGTATTTTGGAGATGAAGACCCAATAGGGAAGGAATTGACCGTGGATGAAGATACCATACTATACAAAATTACTGGAGTGGTCGAAGACGCTCCACCTAACTCGCACCTTCAATTTGATATCCTGGCGTCATTGAGCTCGACTCAGTATGCAAATACCACTCGTTGGATTGGCAGAAGTCTGCATGGCTATGTAGTCCTGAGAGATGATGCTCAACCTGAGTCACTTCAGGCCAAAATGAAAGAGCTCTTCTACAAGTTCATGGCACCTGAAATCGAGTATTATACAGGTTTGACCATTAAGGAATGGGAAGAGGCAGGTAATTCTGTGGGATTCAA
>JANQST010000480.1 GCA_028279155.1 Cyclobacteriaceae bacterium | reverse complement strand
TATAGATCATAGATCCCTATTGCAAAGGTCGATAGAGCTGTGTCAGTTGAGTTTCCGCAAACCTCTAAGCACCTTTAGAACGCTCATCACGAAAAATCTTTAAAATTTCTTCTTCGGTTATGCCATAAGCAGCAAGCTCCCCGACCACGCTGTCCGTGTCATACGTGTAGAAGCATTCGTAGGCATAGAGCTCCCTTATGATAATTTTCTCCTTACCGTTTTCCTCAACATCTTGCTTGATGGAATCCCTTTCGATTTTATTGAGGCCATCTAAAAGGGTCTTGGCATATTCTTTAGGGCAGTACATTCCCGCGCCTAAATGAGCATATTTTACACCTTCTGTCCTGGCCTTACGGAACTGCTCTTTTGAAAAGGCGAAAAAGGTGCCAGTTTGAGTGAAAAGTTTACTTTGTTTGTCATTCCTGTAGTCTTGTAGATTCTTCATAATGCTGGAGTGAGCGATGAATTGAACATTATTTTTTTGGTTGCTCATTACGTTCTGCAACTGGGTGCAGAGGACCCTGGGTGCGCCAATAATCCATCGCTAGCGTTGTGGGTAAGCTAAATAGCGCCGACCGTGGTCGGTACGGTTTAAGGTGGGAAGCGCTGGATTATCCAGGTGGAAAACGATCTTCGCGACCATAAAGGATAATGTTTCATTCGTTGTTGTGTCGTATAGTCCTATTGTTCACCTTTAGTATTTCTTATATTTAGTGAAAAAAAGAGTTGAGGAGTAAGAAAACGACCGCGACTGCTTATTTAAGACTTCAGAATACAAAAAATGAATATCCCTGCTTCTGGCGTAACAGGTTCTGTACCTACTGAACAATTCGATACACTAATAGTAGTTTCAGGGAGTAGTCAAGGCTTGTATATAATAGGTGACTCCTTCAATAACATCTCTGAAAAAATTAGAAGTGGTCAATTAACTCATATCAAGAAATTAAGGTAGATAACCGTCTCACAAAACGAAGCTTATGTCGATTGATAATATGAGTGTGGTTGATTTTGCAATGGCTGTAGGAGTAAGCCCCAATCAAACTGATTATAAAGCAAACAATATTGATTACATACGATTCAAAGTTCAGGAAGCAGGATATAAATATTTTGGTTTTGAGAAAGGCCAAGATGGTCTATTTGCGAGTCTAGTATATAGCAGAACAAGCATGGATAAGTTTTTCAGGTTATGGGATAACAAAAAATCGGAGATAGAAAGCACCATTTGGGCTAGATACATTCATCCCGGCGAGAAACTACTACTCAAAGAAAAAGGTAATGAACTGAACTCATATACGGTTATAAATAAGGCTTACGTTGATGATCATAACGGTTATCTTAATTGTATTGATAGTAATGGAATCAAAACAAAAAGAATTGATTTTGATAAAATTGTGTACTGGAAATTTCCTCACGAACCATATGACGCTGGTCAACGGTTAAATAGGTGGGCATCATATTACATAGAATGGTTAAAGAATTCTAGTAAGGTTAACGAGTTGTTAAGTGACATAGGAATCAAAAAGATTAAAAGCCATGTAAAGGATAATGACCAGAAAAAAGGAAGTAGTAGAGACAAAAATAAGGGAATCTCTTTCTAAACTTTCTCATTATGGAAGGAGTATTTCAAAATTAGAAAGCAATATGAAGATTTTGATTTATAAGCGAACGCATAAAGGAGATCCTAGCCCCGAAGGAGTATTCGGCAATCAAGATTGCATGGGCAGAATCCGTAACTGGAAATATGATGGCGTGATTGGAATTGGAGGGAAAGCACCCTGGAAGCCGGACTCGGACATCAAGTATAAGATTAACTGGATTGGATTAGGGCCTAAAAAAGTCATTTCTCCTGACTTGCGCGGGGATCAAGTTGTTTTTGATCACTTTAAACTGTACGAAGAAGCCGGAGAAAATATTAAGGAGAAGTACCCAAATCTTTTTCGCTATATGTTTGACAGTGGGAAAAGATGGGACATGTCCGATAATTTACCAGAGGATGTATTCAATGAGGTACAACAGATATTTAATTCAATTAAAAGCTGTCCTAAATCGGAAGCATATAATGTTGAATATATGGATTCTTTAGAGACAGAGACAGATTGCCATACTTCGAAGTGCAAGGGTTGTTTTGGAGACCTGCAAGTAGATGTAACGGTTAAAGAATGCTGACAAAAAAATTTGGGTAGTCAATGGACAATCTCGGAGAATAACTACTTTTTTGTAGATTCATTTCCATTCGTAAGCTCTCGCCAATATTCTTCGTCGAATTCAAAGAGATACATAGTTTTCATCTCTCCGTGCTCATCGACATAAACCTCTTCTTCGAAATTCAATAAGCTGCCATTCGCTTTCAATTGCCTAACCATTTTCCGGATTGTCTTTGACAAGTTCATAGGCCTAGGGGCTATGTTTGGATAACTAGCGTATAGGTCATCCATCATTTCCTGGATCTCCCCTACGATTTGCCAGATGTCGTTCATTTTGTAGTAAGATTTGTTTTCGGTTCTTGCTGGTAAAAGTAGTTCATGTGCTCATTATTGGCGTTTTGATTTTTCGATCTCCTCTTTTGATTTTTCGGTTTTTAAGAGGGGGATAGAATTGGTAGAGAGGTTATCACCCGTCGCTACCGATTAGCTCGAAGCCTTTATCGTGAGTCCATGCACTTAGCCGGATTCAAATTCTTTAATAGCCCATTTCAATTCATTGAGAGAATCTATTTTCTGATAATTGACCGACAGACTGGAGTCCGCACAGTTGACGTAGGCTTCAACTTCAATTCCTGGATGCTTATTTCTGAGGTATAACGCGATCTTCTCTAAAGTGAGATCTAGCAGTATATTCTCAAAGACAGGGATTTCTGTATCTTGTTTGGCAACATACCACACTTGTTCATCAGAGATTTCCTGTAAACCATAATGTTTTAGGATCGCCGAAAACAAAGGATATTGCTTAAGGTCAAATTCATTGTAGTTAATCATGATGTTAAGTAATTAGATGTTCACTTTGGGGCTCTTAGAATGGCAACCTGTTCTCCCCTACTCGAGAATCCGACCTTTTGCCACATGATCGAAAGTAATTTGCATGCTCAGTTGCTCAATACTTTTCGACTGCAGGAGGGCCAGCAACATTTCGTTACCGCTATACCTGCCGGTTCTGCTTTACGATTCGTAGATCTCAAAGAGACATTCGGTGATGACCATTAGGTATTCTTCAGGATAGGCCTCTGAAATGTTACGAAGGGTTTTGCTGAGGTGACCTCTTTGAAGGGTGTAGCCATAGCTATTGATACAGGATTCAATTTCATCATAGTCATAGCTGAGAATAGAAATCTCAACCGGATCACCGTCACCTTCTTTGTATTCAAATGTGAACAGGTCAATCTCCCTACCGTATTGCTGTGTACTTGGATCTGTACAAATCCATTTCTCTTTGCTTGCAGCCATAATTCATTAATGATTGGTTCTTCTTATAAATTAATTTTGCCAGGTACTATGTGAGCTAGCAAGGCGCGTTATGCGCGAAAACCAAACAGGAAGCCAAATTAAAAGGAGGGCCATGGGAGGTGAGGGCACAGCGGGTTTTAATTTGGACCACTTTTGGTTTTCGGGTTGGGCAAGTATTTTTGGCAAGAATTAACTTAGAAGAAAAAACACCTTTTGTGGATATAAATCCATTTCCGCACTGCTCTCTTGGAGACCGTTAACCTATGAATATAGGCTGAGTGCCCGTATCTATTCGGAAACATTCCGGTATCATTTGGAAAAAAGGTTTTTCATTTTAGCAAATTTGCTATTAATTACGAGACTGGCGGCAGTCATCTGGGAATTAGCAAATCTTTTGCATGGACATCGGTCCATTGCTGGCGGATAGAAAGTAGTTGAACTTTTGGCCCGATAAAAAAACCTAACTAATTATGAAATCATCACAATACCCCTATTTAGAGTACCTTGACAGGACAGAGTACGATGAAGATATCAAATACCTTTTTACATTGATAGAAGAGTTCAGTTTGTGTTGGATGGCTTTTGAATATCTTGAAAATCGGAGGCGTAAGGACATCAATAACAAACTAAGAATCAGGAGAAAGTCGGACACGATTACGGTTTTAAATATTAGAAACAAAACATTGGCACGCATCCATTTCGAAGCAGTAAGCCTCAATAACCCTGATAGGGTCGGGTATGAATGGTCTCACTAATTTTTGTTGATTTGATAACCAAGTTGGTGCCTGAAAGATTATAGATTTGACATCTAACCAATAAAAAAATAATAGCTTTCCTACAAAGGAAGTAGCAATATACTTCAGCTCATTCAGTTTGCCTTGGGGATATCCGTACCAGATTTTTCAGTCTTCTTTGGAACTCTTTGCTTTGCAATAGCTTAGGCACAGAAACAGAGAAAGTTCCAGACCCAGTTATTTCTACTGTATCATCTCTTAATACTTTCTCTTTGTCGAGCTTTGTTCTCATATCTGCGCAACTGATCAATTGTGTAACGCAATATCATCAATTTTCCTAGAATATCTATTTTCGTGATGGCAGCTACGATGCATCCCGGACCATGGTAGCTGCCATAAATTAACTGCTTTTTTACATCCCCTACCCTTTCAAAAATACCCAAGGTTGGGTATTGTTTCTCCGGTCTGATTTGGCTAACTCGTTGAAAATCAAATAACTTCAATATTATGAAAATAGTATGCTTAGTCGCAATATACCTATTATCGTACCATGGATTTACACAGGCACTCTCTGATCAGGAGACCTTAGAGGTGGTGACTTGGAATCTCCAGTGGTTTGGCCATCATCACCCTGATAGCAAAAAAGATAAAGGCCCGAAATACGAAGAACTTCAAGTAAAAAATGCTGTTAAGGTCATTGAAGCCATGGGAAAACCCGATTTGATTCTTTTCCAAGAGATTACTGCTAACAATTTCTTTCGTGAACTAGCCCAAACGTTGGGCTATCGGTATTTCCTGTCTCCAGGTAGCGAGGGCAAACAGCGTATTGGTTTGTTCCATAATGACCAGGTAACAAGTATTGGCGAACCGCAACAGATCTTGGTCAATAAAAAAAACAGTTTGCACAAAGACCCCCGGTACTGGCAAAATTCAGTCATTCGTCAGTGGGTGAGTTTTACGTCTTGGGCTTTCATCTCAAGGCCCATTGGCCGCCGGCTCCGCAAAATGAAAAAATTGAAAGCTGGAAAAGGAGAAAAAAGGCGGCAGAATTAACTAAAGGCCACTTAGAGCAACACCTGGAAAGTGAAAAAGTGATTGTATTAGGTGACTGGAATGACGATGTTGATGTTAGTAATTCGAAGGGCTACGAAACTCCTTTTAAGAATTTTCTATCTGATCCTGACGTAAGGTTTGTGACCAAGTACCTTTCGTTCTCTAATAATAAAAGCAGCAAACATGGGAGTGTGATTGACCACGTGCTAATTACCGATGATCTTTTTTCGGACTTTGTGGCTACGGGTGTGTTCAATGCACTCGATATGAAATTAGATTACCATAAGACCACTTCGGACCACTATCCGGTGTTCGTAGTTTTTGAATAGACACGACTTAACGAAAACAAAAATTCAAGAAGTTGAACAGGTTTCACCGATCTTAGGTTGGTGCTTATAAAGAGGACATGGCGGCGGACAGGTGGAAATAAAAAGTATTTTTTGTATCTTTGGATGAGCGTATCACGTTAATCTAGTTAAAAGATGAAAGCTATGGTATATTCATTGGCAAAAGGTGGCGGAACTGGAACCGTCGTTATTTAAAGGTCCATTTTATCTTAAATGTGGCCGGATAATTCGTACATGGAATATTAATCGTATGGATTACTAGGTTGTCCTTCCTTCTAGGTTGACCTACATAGCTGTCATTATCAAG
>JANQST010000456.1 GCA_028279155.1 Cyclobacteriaceae bacterium | reverse complement strand
GACAAGCATCCGAAAACGTCTGAATACATCATCATCATCGTTGAAGGCTAGATTGATCCATCCACTCGTTCCAAACATGTGAGATCCCATGGCAATCTTGGATATTTCAGGGTATTTCTCAAGTTTGGCTTTCAGCAATTCTCCATTGGCAAATCCTGAGGTTATTCGCTCGGAAGTACGCCGCAATTCCGGATCCGCACTTAACCTTGTCGATATCACGGCTTCATAATCATAGCCCAGGTCTTTATTCTGCAAAAATTGCATTTGCTGCTTCATGATTAACGTGGTACTGATCAAAAAAACCGTCACCAAAAACTGAAGCACAACCAACCCTTTCCTGGCTGTATGTTTTCCTTTTGATTGATTCCCTCCACGAAGTATATCTATCGTTTTAAATCCGGAAATAACCAGTGCAGGATAGGATCCCGCTAAAAGTCCAATTGCCAAACCTATTCCAAGGTATACGAGCGTATGCCACCATTCAAACTGAAAAAAAATCTCTGTCCCTGTCAGAAGATTGAATGTTGGTATCAACAAGAAAGTGGCGATTGTTCCAATCAACATGGCGATCAAAGCCAATACCATACTTTCACTTAGGTATTGATATATCAGAGTTCCTTTTACAGCTCCTAATACTTTCCGCATCCCCACCTCTTTGGATCTTTTTAATGATTGTCCCGCCGAAAGAGTAGTATAATTAATGCATGCTATGATCAGCACCAGGATTCCTATTGCAGCCAGAATGAAGACATATTGCGGATTGCTAACAGGCGCAAAGCCTAGGGGTATGTCCGGATTGAGATGAATGTCAGTTAATGGTTGAAATCCAATGTTATACTGGCCTTTTTGCATAGGTCCGTCTCCATAGCTTGTTTCTCCCATTAGGCCTAGTGCCACATCTTCCGCTTTTTCACTTATGGAGCTGATCGAAGCATTCTCCTTTAACAAGAGATAGGTTTCAGGCGCAACTTGAAACCATGCCGTATAACTCCTTTCTCCGTAAACATCACGACCGTTTTCAGTTGAAATCGCTAAATCAAATTGAATACTGGATTCATATGGAATGTTGGCAAAGACTGCTGTTATAGTGAAATCACTTATTTCGTTGCTCAACTGGATAGCTAATGATTGTCCTATCGGATCTCTGTCCCCAAAATATTTTTTAGCATATTCTTGAGATATTACGAGATTATCCCTTCCTCGCAGTGGTTCCTGAGTATCACCATCAAGTAATGGAAAATCAAACACATCAAAAAAGTCTTGGCCAATTAGAGCAACCTTCTCATTGAGTCGATTCTCGCCTCTTCCAACCAATCTGTTCAATTCAATGTATTGTATCGCCTTTTCTACTTCAGGAAAATTGCTTTCGAACATTTCTTCAAACCTGAGAGGAGTTGTGGAGTTGAAGAATATTCTTCCCTCTCCATAATCTTCCTTCAGCCAGGTCCTATATATCCGGTCCTTTTTGGAGTGGAATTGATCGTAGCTAAGCTCTTGCTTTACATACAATCCAAGGAGAAGAAAACAAGCAATCCCAATAGTAAGTCCTAACAAATTAATGGAGCTATTGAATTTATCTCTCCATAAAACACGAATTGCGATTTTGAAATTATTTCTGGTCATAGCGAAAATTGAGTTTTTGAATTTTTGATTTCGTTTAATTGCGGAAGGTCTGAATGATCGAAAGACCAACCAGACAAAAGTCCATTTGGCTTTGGATACCCGGTCTTGTCCAATATATTTTTCATGAATTTCATAGAGATCACCTTCCAGGTCCTCAAGCAGCCTTGGGTCACAATACCATCTCAGGAATCTACTCGCCCACTCGGGAGGTGCTATATCGTTGCTTTTACTCACTTCTTAAATTCTGCGCAGGATTGAGTCTCGTTAATCTGAATGATTGAAAAGAAATGGTAAGTAGTGTAATCAACAATATGACTCCTCCACCCAAGAGAAACGTTGAAACATTAACATTTATCCGGTAGGTAAAATTTTCTAGCCAGGATTCTGCCAGCAAAAAGGTAGCGGGCACACTAATCAGGAAAGCAATTAATGCCAATCTCAAAAATTGATTGGCAAACCCATAGACGATTCCACCTTCCGTCGCTCCGAGCACCTTTCTTACACTTATGTCCTTCTTTTGTTGTTCAGCACTAAGTGTGGATAATGCGAATAAACCAAGTGCTGCTATGAAAATGGCCAGGCCTGAAAAAATGCCAAATACCTTTCCTGTTCTTATCTCAGTTTCATACCTATCATTTAGCTCTTGATCTAAAAAGTAAGCATCAAATGGAATAGTCGAAATGACATTATTCCATGAATTTTCTAACGACTCCAGGGTGTGTAGCTGTGTTCCAGCATTCAATTTTATTGATGCCATCGCAAAGTTGCCTGGACTTCCTAATTGAATCACCAAAGGTTCAATTTCACTGTGAAGTGTTTTAAAATTGAAATCCTTCACTATTCCAATCACCTTTCCTTGTTTCCCGAACTGAGAAATTTCTTTACCTATCACATCTTC
Organism: Cyclobacteriaceae bacterium; assembly: GCA_028279155.1. Taxonomy (GTDB): domain Bacteria; phylum Bacteroidota; class Bacteroidia; order Cytophagales; family Cyclobacteriaceae; genus Ekhidna. The sequence continues at coordinate 9,271 of JANQST010000456.1, read as the reverse complement.
AAGACTTTCTGATCCCATTTTCAAAGCTGCAGTTTCGTTCACGATAAACGCCTCATCAGCATCTGTGCCCATTGATGGATCGAAGGCTCTACCGGCTACCATTTCTAAACCATATGTATCAATAAAATCAAAGTCTACAAGGTAGCCATACATTGATGCGTTTTGAATTTCACCAGGGCTTACTTCATAGGTGGTATACCAATTACTTACACCTGTGCTCGGTGTAAACCTGGAAAAAGAAACTTCCGAAACTTCTGGATTCTTCTTCAATTCCACTCTCAGTTCCTCCATCTTGTTTTGAACTTCTTGATCCGAAGCGTAATAGACCATCAACATTTGATCTTTATCGAAGCCTAAATTGCGATTTTGCATGCTATTTAGCTGCTGGCTTATCACAATTGTCCCCATAATCAAGATCGTTGATATGATTAATTGAAAAACAACCAGCCCCTTTCTTAATAGCGTATTTTCTCGCCCGGTAACTGCAGAAGCACGCAGCGCACTGATTGGTTTAAATCCGGACAAGACTAATGCTGGATAAATACCAGCTAGAAATCCAGTTGTACATATCAGCATTGTCCAAAAGAGCAACATTTCATTTGTAAACAGATCATTAGCCAACAGTTCCTTAGATATAATTGAATTGAAGGATGGTAGTACCATGATTGTTAGACCTAAAGCAAAGACAAATGCAAATACTGCGATGATTATGGATTCTAGTAAGAATTGAGTAACTAGTTGCCTTTTGACTGCTCCAACTACCTTTCTTAATCCTATTTCCTTTGCTCTTTTAGACGATCGTGCCGTTGATAAATTCATGAAATTTACGCAAGCAATCACCACTATGAAGATGGCTACAAGTGAGAATATGTAGATGTATTGCAAACTCCCATTTGCTCCCATTTCCACATCCCGATGAGACTTTAAATAGATGTCTTTTAAAGGTTGAAACTGAAATTGAAAGGTTTGCCCTGCCTGTCTTTGGTCATCTCCAATATGTTTTTCAATAAAGTTTGGAAGTTTCGCTTGCAATTCCGAGGTATCAAAAGACTCCGGAAGCATTATATAGGTATAATAATCCAGGTAAAACCATTGACCTTCCTGGATAATTCCTAATGCTTCCCTGGTAGAAAAGGAAACTAAATAATCAAACTGGAAATGGGTATTATGAGGAACATCTTGAATGATTCCTGTGATTGAGAAGCGCTGCTCAACACCATCAAGCTTCAAAAATTTGCCAATTGGATCTTCGTCTCCGAAATACTTCTTTGCTGTGCTTTCAGATAAAACGACTGTATATGGATCAGAAAGTGCTTTCTGTTTGTCTCCTGCAATGAGTGGGATATCGAAAAAATTGAAAAACGAAGGTTCGGTAAAAAGACCTACTTCATCTTTAAACGAGTTCTCATCAAATTTTATAAGTCCTCTTAATGAGCTAAATCTAACATACTCTTGAACTTCAGGAAAATCCTCCTTGAGTCTAGCCCCTAAATGCGGAGGTGTTAGAGCGAATTGGAAAAAGTTATCAGGAACTGTAAGATCACTAACGACCCGATAAATGTTATCTCCTTTTTTGTGGTAATCGTCATAGCTCAACTCATCTTTTACATAAAGAAAGATTAACATAAAAACAGCCATACCCACGGCTAAACCTGAAATATTGATGCCCGAGTAGAGTTTGCTTCTGGTCAAGGACCTCAATGCGATTTTAAAGTAGTTTTTGTACATGCCAAGTGTGTTTATTTGATAAGATTCCGAAGGTTTAAAATTTGACCAACGAAAAGATCGAATGACTAACCATATAAAGGTGATGTTAGCTTTGAAATGCCCCTGTCTCTCATACTTTCTTTCACACAGTTCAAGAAGGTCTCCTTGCAAATCCTCCAATACCTTAGGATTGCAATACCATTCTAAAAACCGGTTCACCAACTTTGGAGGTCGATACATCACACTGATACAAAGGCAAGCTTGGGCAACTTATTATATAATGACAATCGAAGCTCCATGGTATCTTCAATGGTTCTTCTTCCTGCTTGTGTCAAGGTGAAGAAGCGTTTTCTACGTCCTCCTCTTTCGTTCGTCGCCCCACCCATTTCCGATGTGACCAACCCCTTTTTCTCGAGTCTCCTAAGAACAGAATGAATGGCTGTGACATCCATTTTACGACTCGTGTTTTCCAATATTTCGTCCAAAATTGCTACTGCGTATGCATCCTTATACAGCGAGCCAACGGTCAGTAAGACAAGCTCTTCAAGCTCCCCTATATGTTCACCTTTCATAGTTTCATTTTGATTTGTTGTACAAACGAACAAGTTAGTAATTAGTTGTTTATTTGTACAAATAATGAATAAAAAAAAGGAGTGATAGTTAGCCATTAGGAAAAATTGGCTTTTTTGCAGATGACCCTTTTTCCGCCGAATCCATCGTAATACCTACAATTCTATACGGATCATTTTCTTCGAATGTAAACACCATATCAAACCATCCGGATTCTGTTGTTTTTACTTTTAGTTTGTATTCAAACATTCCCAACCTATTTGCTTCATAGATAACTAACCTGCCTTCTGTTTTACTGGAATTCTCAGTCATTTCCTTAAGCACGTCCATCCCAGCAGCATTTATTAGTTTGGGTGAAAACAATTTTCTTATCCATGCCTCATTAACAGCATTTCCTTCATTGGCTGTTTCAATGTAGTCTAAGATTTTAGAGCCGGCTGGACTTTCATCCAACTGCCCTAATGTTTGTGGTCCAGTCTGCTGGGCATATACGACTACCGAGGCAAACAATAGCTTTGCTAATAGTATTTTTTTCATTGTTTTATAAATAGGATGATTCTGGATCAAAGCTGAAGAATATTTGTTGTACAAAACAACAAATAATGTTATAAAATGTTAAATTGAAATCAATATTAAGGTCTCATTACAGGTTCTTAAGAATTACAATTTTTATAGTGATTGGTAAATTCAACGCTCATCTTGGTCTAAAAAAAATATCAAGATGAAAAGAGTATTATTAATAATTGGAGTTTTCACGTTTTGCAATGTGGCTTTTTCACAAGCAGAACGAAATCCTGAAATTGAAAAAGAGGTAAATGATCAACTATGGGGTCCCTTTAAAAAGGCATGGGAAACCAGGAATGCAAAAGCTTTCAACGATCTTCACACTGATGATGTCCTTCGTGTTAGTAAGTGGGGAGGAGTGAAAATCGGGAATGAATACAAGGATCGAATCGTCGAGTCATATAAGAGACCTGATGACAGAAAAAGAACCATTGATTTTTGGTTAGAGCATCGATATTACTCCGGGAACACAGGGTATGAGGTTGGATATCTTAAGATTGTGATTGAGGAAGAAGGTAAAGACCCGAGGTACAGTTTTTCCCGTTTTCATGTAGTACTTAAGAAGATAGATGGCAAATGGAAGATCGCTCAGGATTGGGACACCAACAATATCAATGGCATAGAAGTAACTGCAGAAGACTATGCTAAAGGAACTTCATTGGACCTTTAAGCCGATTCGGACTGCTTCGCATCTGCACGAAACTGTGAGGGTGTTTTTCGGTGTGTTTTCTTAAATAATGTATTAAATGTAGGTACCGAATTAAACCCGCATTCGAAGGCGAGGGCTGAGATTTTAAGATGATCATTTCTTGGGTCCAGCAATCGCCTTTCTGCTTCTTTCAAACGAAAAGAATTTACATAATCCGCAAAACTCACTTTGAATTCCTGGTTGATGACACGAGACAGATGATGCGCAGGTACCTTCATAGCACTTGCCAAGAGTTGTAATGTCAATTCAGGATTTAAAAACGGCTGTGAATTTTCCATCTCAGCTTCTACGGCCTTCCTTATCTCCTTCACCATTTCCTGCTTCAAAGAAGAGGTTTCATACTTTGTCCTGAAAATCGAAAGTGCCTCCCTGTTGATTAAAATGAAATACCCGGAAACGAAAACAATAATGGCATATAGGATAGCGCCCCCAACATATCCAATGTAATGAAAGAGTGCTGGCGAATACGCAAAAAGCAAAACAGCAATAACAATGAGCAAACCTCTTAACCAGGTCGAAGTTCCAATGTCTACAATTCTATAGCTTCTAACGTAAATATGGATAGCCCATAAGAAGTAGGTTAGTATTGAGAGATAGGAAAGCCACAAGCCTCCATACCTCCAGAAATTCCAGCTAATGAAAGGAGTTATAAAAATCAGGACAATGTAGGGAACGAAGTGGAAATAAAATCCAGCTTTCCATTCAAATTTCCGATCCAGCTTGGCTTGGAAATAAAAAAGCAACAAAGGCCCGATAGCAAACTGATGTGAAATACCTGCATACACTGCGATTCGCCAAATCTCCATGGACTGGAACATTCCCGGGTTTAGCTGCTGCAAGTGCACGAAGATGTTTTTGGCAATTCGAATACTTGTAACCAGTAAAAACAGCGAAAACAACTTATTCGCTATGTTTTTGTTTTTCAACCAAAAAACGATTGCAAACAGGATCCCTTGAAAAGTTCCAAGAAATGCCAGGAGTGTTAAGAAATCAACCTTGAAAGTCATTTCATATAATCTACGCGAATTAATCACATAAGCTATATAAAGGCTTTAAATATTATGATTTTAAAAGAAAGTACAGTATGTCGAAAAAGGGGACAGCCTCTCCTCTGCCCCATCAAGCTTTACATGGCAATACACTCATGCAACTCAATATCACAGCCTCCAGTCCAGGCCAAATGTGGGTGTCCTTTCAACAAAGATTTAGCATCTTCCATATCCTCAGCTTGCAGAATTGAATATCCTGTCACTTCCTTGGTGCTGCTTTCCGTAGTGCCATCTGGCAACAAACGTAAACCTGGCATTAATGGAGCTCCAAAATCCACCATTTTGTCCCCTACAGCATCTTTCCAAGCCATCCACGGTTTCATCCCTTCCATTTTTTGTTCAGGAGTAGCCTCAGCCATAGCGGCCATTGCTTCTGCAGGTGCATGATAAATAACAACGAAATTTTTCATAAGTGTAATCTTTTGATTTGCCTAGATGACGATGAGGCTGTTCCAATCTGGACAAAATCGTTATCTAAACGCTTATTTTTTAAAAAACTGCAATTACGAATAATATTTGTAACTATTTTTACTGCAATTACGAATAATATCTCAATGAAAAAGACAAAACTTGGTGAATTTGAGGAAATGGTCCTCCTGGCGGTGATTGTTTTGAAAGAAGATGCCTATGGCGTTGAAATCAAAAAGGAACTGGAATCCAGACTTAAGGAAAGACTAAGTGTTGGCTCCATTCAATCCGCCTTGAAACGAATGGAAGAAAAAGGATTTCTTAATTCGGAATTTGGGGAGGCGACAAAGAAACGGGGTGGCAAAAGAAAACGGATTTATACGGCCACACCGCATGCTCACAAGATCCTAAAGGAAATCAAAGAAATCAGGGAAGGTTTTTGGTCGAACATTCAACTCACTCCTACCGATTTGAAAACGATCTGATGGAAAACCAACCGACACCACCCAAGTGGCCAATCAAGCTCCTTCGGCTTATACTCAAGTCTGATTATATAGAAGAAATACAGGGTGACATGGAAGAAGTCTTTCAGGACAACCTTGATGCTGGTTCAGCCGGAAGAGCAAAACGACTTTTTATCCTGGACACCATCAAACTTATTCGACCTAGCTTATTAAGAAACTCAAAATGGATGTTAAGACTAAACATTATTGCCATGACTATCAATATCCTAAAAATTGCTTTTAGAGCGCTCGTCAAATACAAAACGCATTCCGCTATTAACCTGATTGGTTTGGCTATTGGGCTTACAATAGGCGGACTGATTATTTTATATGTCTCCGATGAACTTTCGTTTGACAATTTTCATACAAAGAGTGATCGAATCTTTAAAATCACCACAAAGTCTGACGGAGAAGAAAGCGGTGGAATGGAATCTAATGCGTGGCCAGTAGCGCATATAATGAAAACCCAGTTTCCGGAAGTTGAGGCAGTGCTTTATTCAAGACGTACACCTCCAAGTCTCAAACTTAAATATGACAATAAGAATCATGACCATAAGATTCATTATGCAAGTGAAGATTTTTTTAAAATTTTCTCATTTGACCTGTTACAGGGTGATCCGAATACTGCATTAAAAGACCCCTATTCTGTTGTCATCACTGAATCTATCAAGCAAATCTATTTCGATGATGAAAATGTAATAGGAAAAACAATGACCTTCCGGGATTCTTTGGATTTTAAAATCACAGGTGTTGTCCAAAATCTTCCCCGGAATTCACACATCCAGTTTGAAATGCTTTTTTCTTTTACAACCTATGAGAAATTGGCAGATTGGTTTAGCTACACAGAAGGTTGGGGAAATTTCAATGTCCGCAACTATGCCTTGCTAAAAGAAGGCACAGACATTGAAGCAGTGAAAGCCAAGGCATCCACTATTTATGAAAACAACGTTGGAGAATGGTTGGAAAGAATGGGTGTATCTATGCAAGTGAGTTTGCTTCCTTTGGAAGACATCTATTTAAGGTCAGGTGTTTACAATGGGTTTGGTCCCTCAGGTTCTGAGGACCAGGTAAAGACTGTATCACTGATTGCCATCTTTGCTATCATCCTTGCATGCATCAATTACATTAATCTGAGCACAGCACGGGCAGCATTTCGAGCAAAAGAGGTAGGCATTAAAAAGGTCAGTGGATCTTCAAGATTATCCTTAATTTCTCAATTTCTTCTAGAATCTTATGTCCTTACTTTCCTTGCATTCTTCATAGCAATTGTTATGATGTACTTGTTACTTCCGTACTTCAATGAGCTAATTGGAAGAAACTACTTGATTTCTTATTTCTTTAGTCCAACATTCATTACAAGTATTTTAATCCTTGTTATAGTTATTGGTTTCTTGGCTGGCTACTACCCTGCCTTAGTAATTTCCGGATTCAAGCCACTAGAAGCCATCAAGGGAAATCTCAATTCAAACCCAAAGGGCTTGGGACTTAGAAAAACATTGATAGTCTTTCAATTTTTCATTTCCGCAGGTCTGTTATTGGCCACTTTTCTTGTGCTAAGCCAGATAAATTTCATGCGTGAACAAGATCTTGGATTCGATAAAGAGCAAATTTTGGTTGTGGATGCGCTAAACGGAAGAGGTAAAACGCTCCGTCAGACCTACAAAACAGAATTGGAGAGATTAACAAACGTTCAAAGTGTAAGCTTCACCAATGCTCTTCCAGGACGACCAGGATGGCAGGGCCAGTGGGCGTATGCTGATGAGTTTTCAGAAGAGCATGTCGACACTGAATACATGGCCATTGATGAAACGTATATTGAAACGCTAGGACTTAAATTGTTAGCTGGTAGAAACTTTGAGAATGAAAGAATTTCAGAACTTCAAGATGGACTGGTAATCAACGAATCCTGTGTAAAAGCCATGGGTTGGACAAGTCCTGAAGATGCTATCGGTAAAAAGATAGTCTCTCCATCTCAGCGTCCAGCAGGTACAGTTATCGGTGTGGTTCAAGACTATCATGGCCTGGGACTCCAGGATGAAATCTGGGCAAAAGCCATGGATTATTCTAGTGAAGACTTTGGAAGATATTATGCCATCCGTTTTACAACAGGTGACACGTATAGCTTAACCAAAGAAGCGGAAAAAGCATGGAATGAGATTTATGCTGATGTTCCATTTAAATATTTCTTCTTAGACGATGACTTTGACAGACAATATCGAGAAGAAGATCGCCTGGCAAGAGTCCTTACCATTTTCGCTTTCATTATTCTGATTATTTCAGGAATTGGGCTGTTTGGTCTAATCTCCTTTGTTGCTTTAAGCAAAACGAAAGAAGTAGGAATCAGAAAGACACTGGGTGCAAGCGTTAGTAACATTGTATTTATATTCTCCAAAGAGTTTATAATCCTCGTCATCATTGGAAATCTGATCGCAATTCCTATGGTATGGCATTTTGGCAATCAGTGGTTGGAGAATTTTGCCTATCATACGGAAATGCAAGTTTTGATCTTTCCCGTAACAATCCTTCTTACAGTTATAATTTCATTTTTAACCGTTTGCATTCAAACGATAAAAACAGCTAAAATGAATCCTGTTGAGGCTTTGCGGTATGAATAAGAAATCCTTCGCTACGCTTAGGATGACAGAATTGGAAGAAAGGTGTCATCCTGTCGAAGGATCTTATCTTTGAACCTCAGCTTATTAACAGCTGTTTGATAAGGTATGTCTCAAAAACTCTACATCAAGAACATGGTATGTGACCGATGCATTGAAGCGGTCAAGGAAGAACTGAATAAAAACAACGTTAAGATCGCCAGTATTAAGCTTGGAGAGGCTGAATTTTCAGGTGACTTAACAGGGGAGGCAAGGAATCAACTATCCAAAAGCCTGAAAGATCGTGGCTTTGAGCTTTTGGAAGACAAAAACAGCCAAATTATTGAGAGCATTAAAGGTTTGATTATAAAACAAATCCACCACAAAAATGAACCCCTCCATACAAATTATTCTACCTATCTTGAAAAAGAGATTGGTAAGGACTATAACTCATTAAGTGGTTTATTTTCATCCGTTGAAGGAGTTACTATCGAGCGTTTCATTATTCTTCAAAAACTAGAGAAAATAAAAGAGCTTTTGATTTATGACGAATTCAATCTAAGTCAAATAGCCAATCGGTTGGGGTACAGCAGTGTCCAGCATTTATCCAATCAATTCAAGAAGAATACGGGAATGACGCCATCGGAATTTAAAAAAATGCAATCTCCGGATAGGAAAACATTGGACCGTATTGGTTGATCAAATCTTATACATTTTTCTGAAAATTATATTAACCCCTATCATAGGGTTTATACGTTCTTTGTGTCAAGAAAACTGAAACATGCAAACAGCAACTTTCGATACGGATATTCACTGTGAGAGATGTGTGGAGACCTTAACTCCTATACTCAATGGTGAACAGAGAATAGACGAATGGTCAATCGACTTGAAACCAGAAATAAAAACATTGACGGTTAGTGGAGATGCTGTATCTGCCACCTACGTAGACGAGGTTCTTAGCAAAGGAGGTTTTAAGGTACTAGACGAACCTAAGAAGGCATTCTGGAGTGATTCCAAACTATGGAAAAGAGCATCTTTCAACACATTGAATTGCTTGATTGGTTGTTCTATAGGAGACTTTGGTATGATTATATAAAACAAAACAAAGAAATAACCTTAAATTAAATGGTAACCTACAAGTAAAGCTTAGATTTAAACTCACAATCATTT
>JANQST010000449.1 GCA_028279155.1 Cyclobacteriaceae bacterium | reverse complement strand
ATTCTCCGTGTGAAGCATCACCTGCCAGTCTTCTCCAGGTATTGATACAATTTGGTATTTACCTGCTTCTACATCTTGTCCTGCGAATTTCACATCAGTGCTGAAGGTGATGAAGGTACCAGCATTTGCACCAGTTCTCCAGAGTGTTCCGAATGGTTGAAGGTATTGATCACCAGATCCAAAGATATCTCTGTCTTTTACTCCAGGCCTGAAATAATCAATAGTTATTTCAGTAAGACCAACTGTTGAGCTAACTGAACCAGCAGGACTTGGAGCAGGAGTCTGAATTTGAGCATTTGCTCCGAAAGTGATCAATAAGCACAACGCAATTAGATTTGTTATTCTTTCTTTCATGTTCTGTTAAGGTTTATGATGTTCGAAATTAATACATCTCTGTACGAAAAACTCGACCGTTCGTTTTATGAAAGATCAGATGTCGTGGAGGTGGCCAAAGATTTGTTGGGAAAATTTCTGATTACAAATTTTCAGAGACAACCTTCAGTTGGTATGATTGTTGAAACTGAGGCATATTGTGGGAGAAATGATAAGGCTTGTCATGCAAATAACAAGCGAACTCCAAGAACTGAAGTAATGTATGGTAGTGGAGGTCACAGTTATGTGTATCTTTGCTACGGAATCCATCATTTATTCAATGTCGTCACTAATAAAGCAGGGATGGCAGATGCAGTTTTGGTTCGTGCACTGGAACCTATAGATGGAGTAGAAGCGATGCAAAAAAGGAGAGGAAACAAAACGGACAATCTCACCAAAGGTCCGGGAGTGCTTACACAAGCTATGGGTATTGAATCAAGTATGACAGGACTTGATTTGTTAGGAGACAAAATATGGTTGTCTAATGGTAGAAATGAAAATTTTGAAATTGCAGAAGATACCAGAATTGGTGTGGAGTATGCAAAAGAAGATGCACTTAGACCATGGAGATTTTATATAAAAGGAAACAATTATGTGAGCAAAATAAAAAAAGCCCGGTTGGATTAATTCCGGGCTCCACAAACTTATATCCAGTTAGCTGTTTGTAAGTTTGTATGTCAACCAACTCTCATAATAGAGAATTTACCAGTACAATTATATATTTAAATAATACTATTTGCAAGAAATAATATAAAAAAAATTAAATTAATTAGTTGAAAAATTATATTACCGCCATACTAATTGCCATCTTGAGTTTTTCTTATTCGCCATTGAATGCTCAAATTCAGTTTTCTGGAGATCCCATTAATCTGCTTGGGCTCAATACATCAGAAGGGGAGAATTTTCTTGTCCTTAATCCGCATAAAAAGATGATGGCCTTTTCGAAAGAGGGAAGCGAAACAGGTTTGTCTGAAGCTGAGTACATCGAACGTTTCTACGAAGTTTTTGATTCAACATGGCTTCCACCAAGAATATTTACAAATTGGGGCAAAGACAAAGGAATGTTTAGCCCGATTGGGTTTGACCAAAATGGAAACGAATTCTTCAATGAAGTATCTTTTTTCCAGGGAGTTTATAAAGGCCGTGTTTCAAAATTTTCAAATGACGGTGGAGTTGCCTACATCGAGGTTCCGTTTCTAAACAGCCAGTCCGAACATCAAAGTGGTTGTCTTTCCAAGGATGGTCGGTACATGATCATAAGTATGGAATCGAACTATTCGTATGGGGTAGAAGATTTGTATATGATCGAACGAAAATCCAACCAGGAATGGAAGAGTCCGATCAATCTTGGTGGAGAAATCAACACAGAGTATCAGGAGATCACACCGTATCTGGCACCAGATAATCGAACCTTATTTTTTGCGACAAATGGTAGAGTAGGAGAAGGGAGCTTCGATATTTATTATTCCAGACGTCTTGATGATTCATGGAGAAATTGGACTACGCCAATCAACATTGGAACACCTGTAAACACTTCAGGTGCAGAAACATCCTTTTCCTTTTTAGCTGGAGATGAATGGGCTTACTATATAAGCTCTCGAAATAGTGATGGCTATGGCGATATGTATAAGATTAAGATCAAAGCGGATATTGAAGAAGATACAGTGGCGATTGAAGAGGAAGTTGTTGCAGAAGTTGTCGAAGAGGTAATAAAGCTCAAAGTTGTAGACAAGAAAACAGGTTTACCTATTTGGTCAGAAATAATTGGTGATGATTATACCCGAGCAAGTGCAGTTGGATCATTTGTAATTGAAGAGCTTACAGATGAAGAGGTTGAAATCAAATCTCAGGGCTACCTTCCTATTAATCTTATGTTGAATTCGGATCTTAAACTAGGTGATAACATTGTTGAATTGGAGCCTATTACTGTTGGGTCTACCATTACGCTTAATCATGTACTCTTCTTGCGAGGAACATCAAAAATGATTCTGGGTTCGGAAAAAGAACTGGATCTTGTAGTAGACATGATGAATGATAATCCTAACATCAAGATTTTATTAAAAGGCCATACGGACAATCAAGGTGATCCGATCCTCAACCTTAAGTTATCAGAAGCTCGGGTTAAGGCTGTGAGAAAATATTTGATAAGCGAGGGAATCAATGCCTATAGAATCAGAAGTATTGGCTATGGAGGAAACGCTCCAATCGCAAGTAACGAAACAGAGGAAACGAGGAAATTGAATAGGAGAGTTGAGTTTGAGGTACTTGAGAATTAATTCGTCAAAATCCTTCAGCGTAGTTATCACCCCGAGTATAGTCAGCACCTCCCTCTAGTTTGCCATCATCCCTTACAAGAATACAATCCATTCTACCCATTGAGGTACGGAACTCAATCGTGTGACCCATTTCTTCAAGACTTTCAATTACTGATTGATCTACACCATCCTTTTCAATTAGTATGCGATCTGGTAACCATTGGCTATGAATGCGTTTTGCATTAACCGCATCCTGCATACTCATGCCATGATCGATAACATTCATGATTGTTTGAAACACACTAGTGATGATCGTTGAACCACCT
>JANQST010000437.1 GCA_028279155.1 Cyclobacteriaceae bacterium | reverse complement strand
TAATAAATAGTGCCGCAAAAATGTTGTCCATGTCGGCAGGTCAGTATGGTGTTCCAATAGTTTTTCGTGGACCAACAGGTAATGCAGGCCAGCTTAGTCAGCAACATTCCCAAAACTTTGAAAACTGGTACGCAAATACTGCCGGACTGAAAGTAGTGGTTCCATCTAATCCATATGATGCGAAGGGTCTTTTGAAAACGGCAATTCGTGATGACAACCCTGTGATTTTCATGGAGTCAGAATTGATGTACGCAGATAAAGGTGAAGTTCCGGAAGAAGAATATCTCCTGGAAATCGGAAAAGCAAACATTGTAAGAGAAGGATCAGACGTTACTCTGGTATCATTTGGAAAGATGATGAAAGTGGTTGATCAAGCCGCTGATGAACTAGCCAAAGAAGGGACAAACGCGGAAGTGATTGATCTCAGAAGTGTTCGTCCAATCGACTATCAAACAATTATTGACTCGGTAAGGAAAACCAACCGAATGGTAATTGTAGAGGAAGCATGGCCTCTGGCTTCAATTTCAAGTGAGCTCAGTCATCATGTGCAAAGAAATGCATTTGACTATTTAGATGCTCCTATTCACAGGATTACCAACAAAGATGTATCTCTCCCGTATGCACCTACCCTTATCGAAGAGGTTCTACCAAATGTTCAACGAACGATTGAGGCGGTAAAAGCGGTAACTTATCAATCATGAGGTTAGGCTTCATATGCCTGACACTTTTGTTTTCGGGATTTGTCTTTTCCCAAGCCACTCCCTATGATTTCCCAAATCCAATCGATACAAACGACAAGGAAATCACTATTCAGAAGAAAGAGACCTTTGAGCAGAATGGACTTTTTGTAGACAACCAATTTGACGGAGCACGTTTGAATGGGCTTGAGTTTGTAAATGATTCAACGATCACAATTCAAATTAACCCGGAAAATTCCCCGATTAATCCTAGCCCATGGTATGCTTTCAGGCTTTGGACGAATACTGAAAGATCAAAGCAGGTATCCATTACAATCAACTACTTCGAAAATGTAAAGCACAGATACTGGCCCAAAATAAGTTACGACAGAGATGTTTGGACCAGGCTTGAGGAGTCTCAGGTAGCTGTGGCTGATGACACCTTATCTGTTACTTTTTCATTCACTGTCAAACCAGACACTACCTGGATTTCGGCTCAACCTCTTGAGACATCAGAAGATGTGAGAAAGTGGAGTCAAGAAATTTCTTCGAACACACTTGGATCATTTGATGTGATAGGGAAAAGCAGAATGGGCCGTGATCTAATGCACATCAAGTTAGGAAAGGGAAAGAAAACAGTCGTTCTGATTAGTAGACAACACCCACCGGAAGTGACCGGGTATTACGCTCTTAAAGCCTTTGTTTCCAGACTTGCGGACAACTCAAGACTCAGCAAAAAATTTCTCAAGAAGTACACGGTTCACATTTATCCACTTTTGAACCCTGATGGAGTTGACATGGGACATTGGCGGCATAATACAGGAGGTATCGACCTGAACAGAGATTGGGGCTACTATCGCCAACCAGAAATTAAGCAAATTGCGGATCATGTGGTGAATACGGTTAAGGAAAATAACTCTGAAGTTGCAGCAGGTCTGGATTTCCACAGCACGTATTATGATGTGTATTACACCACTTCCAGATCGATGGACACGAGGTACAAAAACTTCACAGATGACTGGCTAAACTATATCGAATCCAATCTTGATGGGTATGAAATCAACGACAAGCCCTCCGGTTTAGGATCGCCTGTTTCAAAAGGATGGTTTGTTACTCAATTCAACATTCCGGGAATTACCTATGAAATCGGTGACGATACTCCACCCGAGTTTATCGAGAAGAAAGGAAAGGTTTCTGCTGAAGGAATGATGAAAGTGTTACTCGACTCTAAGTAAGATCTATTTCATTCCTCCCATCATATTGGCAAGCGCTCGCTTCCCTCCTGACTTGTTCATCATCTTCATCATCTTGCGCATTTGGTCAAATTGCTTGATCAGCTGATTCACTTCCTGGATTGAAGTTCCGCTTCCCTTGGCAATTCTCTGCTTACGTGTACCATTCAAAATCTCAGGTGTAGACCGTTCTTTAGGAGTCATCGATTTGATGATCGCTTCGATTGGCTTTAGAGAGTCATCATCGATATCAATATCTTTAACTGCTTTACCTATTCCCGGGATCATACCAATCAGATCTTTCATGCTTCCCATCTTCTTCATTTGCTCCATCTGCGACAGGAAGTCATCAAACCCAAATTGATTCTTTCGAATCTTCTTATTGATCCTTCTTGCATCCTCCTCATCGTAGGCTTGCTGAGCTCGTTCAACCAAGCTGATCACATCACCCATACCCAAGATCCTGTTCGCCATCCGATCGGGATGAAACAGATCAATGGCATCCATCTTCTCCCCAGTACCGATGTACTTAATTGGCTTGGTTACCTCTTTTCGGATGGAAAGGGCTGCTCCGCCTCTTGTATCTCCATCCAGTTTGGTTAAGACGACACCATCAAAGTCCAATCGTTCGTTGAAAGCAGCTGCAGTGTTCACAGCATCCTGACCAGTCATGGAATCCACAACAAAAAGTGTCTCAGCAGGTTGAACCTCTTTTTTGATCGTCTCAATCTCATTCATCATCTCTTCATCTATCGCCAAACGACCCGCAGTATCAATGATGAGTGTTCTTTTGCCGTTGTCTTTCGCATATTTGATAGCATTCTTCGCTATTTCGACTGCATTTTTATTTTCAGGTTCGGCATAAACCTCAACTCCTACTTGTTCACCCAATACTTTTAGCTGATCTATTGCAGCAGGTCGGTAGATATCACAAGCAGAAAGCAAAACAGTTCTTCCTTGTTTTTTAAGCAAATTGGCAAGCTTGGCTGTGAAAGTCGTTTTACCCGATCCTTGAAGTCCTGATACAAGGATAACATTCGGATTTCCATCAAGATTGATCGGCACATTGCTTTCACCCATCAAAATCGTTAACTCCTCTGCAACAATTTTGGTCAGCAATTGTCCGGGAGAAACAGAAATAAGCACATCCCTTCCCATCGCCTCTTCCTTGATCTTGTCCGTGACTTCTTTCGCCACCTTATAGTTAACATCCGCATCTATCAACGCTCTTCGAATCTCCTTAATCGTAGACGCTACGTTGATCTCGGTGATCTGTCCTTGCCCTTTTAGGGTTTTGAAGGCCCTATCGAGTTTTACACTTAAATTGTCAAACATAATTTTTTACTCAAAAACACTGCAAATTTATATTAGTTGATTGGTTAATCAGGTAAATAGTTAAACGGTGTTAAACAAATAGCAGATCGGAATGACCTTAAATATTTGCTATCAACTTGTAACAATTTGATTATTCAATCATTAATTATTCAACTACACTCTAGTTAACGATTAATCTGTTTGTAACCTTTATCATTTAAATGAGTATAACTAGTACCTTGCATTACATAATAGAACAATGAAACTCAAAGCACTAACCTTATTAAGCTTGATACTACTACTAGGTTTTAGCTCTCAAGCACAAAAAGTCGAGGAAAAAGATATTCTGGGCACCTGGAAATTGGTCATTGATATCGAGAATGAAATGGATGAAGAAGCAGAAGATGCGGATACCATCCTGGAAGAGATCATCATCAAGTCAGTTTCTGGGATAGTTTCAGGGGTGATGGAAAATATAGAGATCTACTTCGAATTCAAGAAACGAGGCAATGTCATAGTAACTGTTAATGCATACGATGATGTTGACGAAGATGAGGGTACCTGGTACATCAACAGAAGAGGATACCTGGTGATTGAAGATATTGATGATGATGACGACAAATTCAGTATTTCAGCGCATGATGATGAATGGAAACTAATTGATGGCCTATTGGTAAGTGACGAGCATGAAGAGGATCGCAATGTATATATGACTAAGGTTAATTGAGAAATACTAAATAATTCCTATCATGAGCGACTCCCAGGGTCGCTTTTTTTGTTTGTTGTAATATCTACCTACAATTACAAATTCCTATTGTCAATACTCATCGAACCAGCACCATTTAACAATAAAAACAATGATCCTGTAAACATTACTATTGCTGGGAAAGTATTTGAATATGAATCACCAATATGAACAAGTAGCATAGCAACAATGAAATTGATAATCATCAATATAGCAGCAGTTCGTACTTTCCATCCAATGATGTACAATATTCCAGCGATGAATTGTGCATAAACTGATATCACTGCCGAAACTAAAGGAAGGATCATTCCCTGTGATTCCAGAAATTTTTCAAACTCCAGCATCCTTTCCCAAGAAAACACATTATCCTGTGTTCCTATGATCAAATGGATTCCGACCATTATTCGGATCGGCAGAGCAGCATAGCTCTGATATTTCGATAAAAGAGCCTTTGGAATCATTTTGTGATTACTCTTCTATAATTGACTCTAAATCAGCAGGTGAATAATTAATAGATTTCAGTGTTTTCTTATCGCCTTTTCGATACACAAGGTATTTACCGTCACGCTCAGCGTAATAGGCATCTGTTCCTTTTTTGTCATGGTAAAAATTGACGGTCGCCAATGCTTCTCCTTCCGAATCACAGGCTTTGCTCATGTTGGAACGCTGTACTTCATCAAACAAGGCCTTGAATTTTTCTCCCAGGCCAAACTCCAGAACAGCACCTGATAGTACATACTGTATATCACAAAGGGCATCAGCAACCTCGACGATATCGCCATCTTCTATAGCCTCCTCTAGTTCTTTCAATTCTTCTGCAATGAGAGATACCCTGAGCTTACATCGCTCCTCGGATGGAATCTGAGGTGAATCCAAAATTGGGTGTCTAAAGGTCTTGTGGAATTCCGCTACCTGATTTAGTGCATCTATCTTCTCCATGTTAGGTTTTAGTCTTTACGTATTTCAAATTTTATTCTACGAGTCAAGAATTACCTTGATCTCTTTCTTTTCTTAGCGCTTTTGATAAAAAATAAATAAACCCTCCAACTATGATAGCTAGGATTATGGTCATGCTTACAATTGTAGATGTTGTCATTGTTTCACAAATTTTTTGTAGAGGTATTTATTGAGTAGTATTCCAAATAGAATTACCAACCCCCACTGTGTTACGATCGATGCGTTGCTAAACACATCCAGTACATTCCAGTTTCCATTCTCATCAAACCATGGGTTATCACTGTATCCCTGAGACATCCACCAGTAAATAAGGAAAACTGCCAAAGCAATATTTCCAAAAATTGCCAGCTTAAAAAACACGGAAGAAAATCTCATGTCCGAGTTTACATCTATACTTTCCCTTTTAAATGCAACCGGACCATTCATTGCTACGGCAACAAGAATGAAGAAGCCGCTAAGGATCAGCCCTACTCCCCAAACCCAATCCTGGTTGGAAAAGAAATCCAATGACATGGCTGATGGAAATCCGAAAACAATAAAGCAGACCAAAACAATGATCAGTGTCGCCCTCTTACTGATACCCAGGTCTTTAACATTTTTCATAAACAGTTCAATCATTGGAAGCAGTGAACTAAATGCGGCTACAAACAATGCTAAAAAGAACACCATCGACAGGAATGCGCCCGCAGGAACATTCGCAAAGAGCATGGGTATGATGGTAAATGATAAGGCCTGGTTTCCTGATTGGAGATAGGTGATTGCATCCGCATCGGAGGCTGATAACGCAAATACCGCCGGCAAAATCGCCATCCCAGCTAATAGTGACGCTGTATTATTTCCAAATGCACCAATGAACGTGTTTAGCGTCACATCTTCAGAATCTCTTGAGAACGCTGAGATTGTCATCAAAAGCCCCCATCCAGCTCCTGTAGACCAGGCTGATTGCGAGAGTGCCTCAATCCAAATGGTTGGATTCGAAAAATGTGCGGTATTGACTGCAAACATGTACTCAAGACCTCTTACACCACCTTCCATGTTTAACGAAACAATCACTATGATGACAAGCAATACAAACAGGCTTGGGATCAGTAACTTGTTTGCCTTCTCTAGCCCGTTTTGCACTCCTCTAATCAAAATGAAGGCACCGAGAAAAATAACCACGATATAAACGATCACCGTGACCCAATCACCATTGGAAATACTCGTCCAGAATACGTTGAGGTATTCAGGGTTTGCATTAAGATTATCTTGCAAAGAGGTAGACGAAAAAACATCACTTGCCGAAAAGGTTAAGTACCTGAAAG
>JANQST010000419.1 GCA_028279155.1 Cyclobacteriaceae bacterium | reverse complement strand
TTTTCATAAATGGCTGCTCCCATAAAATCAGGATTAGCATGGATATGAGAAAGATCACAACGGCACCTGGACTTATGAAATCAATCATTTTGAATAATTCCGAAAAGGTATTTTCGCCATCAGGTTGAATAAACTCAAGGTCACCTTCAGGATCTGCATCATATCCAAAGGCATGCGGAATTTGCTTCAAGAAGATAATGATTCCAATGGCCGAGAGCATCCCTTTAATGACAGAAGATGGGAAGTAATAACCTATGATCCCCGCTTTGGCCGCACCAAGTCCAATTTGGATAATGCCACTAATAAATACTGCAGCTAGGAATACAGGATATGTTTCAAGATCCTGTATGGCTGCCAGGACAATAACAGCAAGCCCTGCCGCTGGTCCACTTACTCCTACGGATGAGCCACTTATAGCGCCAACTACAATGCCTCCAATTATTCCTGAAATAATCCCAGCAAATAGCGGTGCTCCAGAAGCTAGTGCTATACCAAGACAAAGTGGAACAGCAACAAGGAAGACCACCAAACTTGAGGAAAGGTCGGATTTAATATTTTTAAACATAACTGTATTGTTAGTTATTGGTTTTGGTTATTCTTAAAATTTTAGAAAATGGATTTGAAAATAAGATAGCTGTGTCCTAACCGAATTCCGGTGGCGGACTGCTCAATTCTATTGTTGGAGAGGTCCAACAGGTGGTGTAATGAATCGAGAGAGGGTCTCTTTCCTTTAAGTCTCCGAATCTCGAACGCATTTGACCTTGGTTGATCTTGTCAGATTCTTTCTCATCTATGGATTCTTTTTTCTCGCTGTCTGAATCAAAATCGATTTCGACCTGAGCCAAATTCATTGCAGGAGGGATAAGTATTACCTCTCCGGCAAAATTGATTGCAAGCACCAATGAGAATATCCGTATGAATCCTTTTAGCGTCATGTACCGACCATTAACAGGAATAATGAACATATTGTTTCATAATCCCGAATTCTTTTTGTGAATGGGGGAATAGTGGTATTAACTGACCGAATCGTACTATATCACGATTCCAAGTTCTTCCTCTTCTTCCTCGTCTTCCTTTACAAGCGCCCACAGGTGCTCAGCTTTGAAGAATTTACCCATGAAAAGCCTGATTGGGACTAGCATAGCAATGAATAACGGGAACAGTATGCCAGCTGGTGAAGTTTTCAACACCCAGAGAACAACAAAACAGAGGAATTGAACAACCGTGAATTGATGCACGACTTTGTTTGGTACCACATTCAAATAGTGGGCCTCAGGATAGAGTTTAGGATCCCTAAACCATAAGGTCATCCTCTCGAAAAATTGATTACCCGCTAAGGAGGCAACACCCATATAAAGGAATAGACCAAATAGTACTGGCATTGGAATAAGTGCCACAATACCCAGGAAGAACAATGATGTCAGAATCAATGCATGCACCAATAAACCAGAGATTCTGTTTTCTCTAACACTGGCGATTTCTTCAACTTTTCCTTTTGGAGTGTCGGTCACTTTCATGTCTGCCAAAGCTCTAACATGATTCAATGAATGAACAGTTGCTGCCACGATCCATGGGAGCGCAAATAAAGATCCTACCAAAATAATTAGGCCAACAACTGCCAGGTCAAGGTGATAACCAGGACCTTTTCTTAGCTTGTATTGAGCTGCGTTTACCAAACGAGTGGTGATATTCTGATCAAGAAACAACAGAATTGTAGCTAGAATAGCTGGCCCTGCAGCTGCGAACATTGCCCAAACTGGAATCCCAAAAATATCCACTAACCAAGGTCGACCTGTTGTAGTACCAATTGAGTCTGGCACTGTAGGCCTTGATATTGAAACATCAGGGAAACTCACAGCAAGAGCTGTCATTGCAATGATTGCGATAGATGGTCCAAAATCTGAAATAAGTTCTCGCATTGTCCGCCTCAAATAGGGGGACTGAGTAATGTTTTTCAGCCACCTGGAGATCATAAAAGTTCCGATCGCTAGAATCAGTGTCAAGAAACTTGTTGAGTGAGAGTAATCAGCCTGATCAAAGACAAACGTTGATCTGACATCTTTTACAGCTTCTACAATGAATATTACTGAAATAAGTGCCGCAAAAATCTCATCCGTAAAACGTGTAAAATAGCGCATTAAGGCACTTGCATCGGTGAATGCACAAATGAGCATGAAAAGGCCTGACCATATTCCCACCCATGCATATGTGGATAAAAAAGAAATATCCAAACGGACACAGGCGTCATAAAGGAGTCCTGTGAAAATTGTTATGGGACCGGTTCCACCCAGTATTGTAAGTGGTTGGCCTGAAAATAGCGCGAAAATAATTCCACCTATTGCAGTCACTACGATCATTTCAGTGATCCCAATCTCATTACCAGTGACGGCCCCTGTTAGCGCCCCAAACGCAATAGCATTGGCAAGCGCCGCAAAAAACATAAAGAATGTAGTACCGGCAACTTTGGAGCTTAACCCATCTTTAAAATCACTTACGTAGTGAGGAGCTCTCCGCCTAATATCTTCAATTATTCCACCAAACGGTTTTCCTGTCCACTGTAAGCCTTCTTGCGACATGTGATCTAAGTTGCCCATAATTTTTATCTAATAGGTTTCGGTTTTGGATGAGCACAATTATAACCAAAAACCGCTTAAGTTGTTTAAGGAGGACTATGAATGGATTTTGGACGACAAAAGGTCATCAAGGAATTCTCTATTGTTTGCTAATCGCGGAACCTTATGTTGCCCACCAATTTTTCCTTTTGATTTTAGCCAGTCGTAAAAAGTTCCTGGTTGGACGGAATGAATAATAGGTGGTAATAAAGCAATATCCCTGTATCGTTTTGCGTCATAATCAGAATTGATTTCTCGTAGCTTTTCATCCAATAACTGAGTAAATCGATCCAGGTCATCTGGTTTTTTGGTAAATTCAATGACGTATTCATGTCCACCTCTTGTGCCGGCATCCAGATACTTCGGACCGGCAGTAAAGTTGTCAATAACTGCATTGGTTTTCTTACAAGCCTCCGCGATAGCATTTTCCGCATTCTCGATTATTAGCTCTTCACCAAAAGCATTTATAAAGTGTTTCGTACGCCCTGAGATTGTAATTCGGAATGGATCAATACTAGTGAATCGTACAGTATCTCCGATTTTGTAGCGCCAAAGCCCCGCGTTAGTGGTAATAACTACAGCGTAATTTTTGCCAACTTCAACTTCATCAAGAGAAAGAACTTTCGGATTGTCGCTTTCGAAATCTTCATAAGGAATAAACTCATAAAAGATTCCATAATCAAGCATCAGCAGGAACTCCTTTTTGTCTGTTTGATCCTGGATGCCGAAAAATCCTTCAGAGGCATTGTAGGTTTCCATGTACCTCATTTGATCTCCAGGAATTAGTTTTTTGAACAATTCCTCATAAGGAGTGAAAGAAACTGCACCATGAAAAAAGACTTCAAGATTTGGCCATACTTCCAAAATGTTGGAGGCATTTTTCTTGACCAACATTTTTTCCAATAGGATGATCATCCAGGTTGGGACACCAGAAATGTTTGTAACATTTTCTTCAGAGGTGATTTCGACCATACGGTCAATTTTCTCTTCCCACTCATCCATTAGGGC
>JANQST010000414.1 GCA_028279155.1 Cyclobacteriaceae bacterium | reverse complement strand
AAATTCTGTATTTGCTTGTACCACTTCAAGGTTTGATCCCAGGCCTTCCTGGTATTTTATTTTAGATACATTGTAAACCTCTTCAGCCAGTGTCACATTTTCACTTTCAGTTTCGACTGTTCGAATGGAATTGTTCACATTGATTTCAGATTCCAAAATCTCTCTATTCACATTATTCCTCAATTGGCTGATGTTCTGATCTATCTGGTTCATTTGGATCTTGTTCCTTTGGATAAGGCTCCTTTTAGAAAGTCCATCAAAAATTGGAATTGATAGGCTCACACCAAGGTTGCTATATCTAAACCAGGTTTGACTATCAAAGTTTGAGAGGTCACTGAATGAATTGGTACCAGCCGTCCAGCCAAGGTTGTAATTGGCATACAAGTTCGGAACGTATTGAGATTGATAATTTTTCACATTAAGTGCTAACAAATCTTTGTTCGTTTGCAGCACTGCATATTCTGGTCGTTGCTCAAGAGCTCCTTCCCTATTAACTTCAATTGGAGTTAGACTTACAGATGAGAGGTCTCCTGATAACGTTAGCGGAGTTTCTACTGGCATACCCATTTGCATCTTAAGAATGTTCATTGAAGTAATCAATAACTCCGTATTGTTCTTAAGGCTTGTTCTCAAATTGTTATGCTGAATTTTGATTCTTGACACATCAATTTTTTCGGCAAAACCATTTTCATACATTGCATTGGTCTCGTTTAGCAGTGTATCAATGGTAGAGAAATTTCGTCCCAAAAACTCAAGGTTCTCTTTTGTGATCAAAACCAGGTAATAAGCTTTGGAAACAGTTTCTACAATTTCAACTTTGGTTTGGTTTTCTTGACGTTGACTCAAAAGCTTAACCGTTCTAGCAGCTTTTAAACCAACGAAGTATGAACCATCAAACAATAACTGCCTTGCAGTAATTCCTGCCTGCCCGGTATAGTTGGTTCCAAAAGCAGCTGGAAATGTTTGTAATTCTCCAGGTCCTGCCCCATCCGGCAACAAGCTTTCGTCTACCAGTACTCCATATACTGCTGGAGAGATGAAATCCTGAATAAAGCTTGTTTGGATTCTGAAGTTTTTCGTAATTCCAACCGTACCATCAACCTGAGGAAGTCCCCTGGCTAAAGTCTCGTTTATTTGCGTTACCGCAATATCATTTTCAAGTTTCGCGATTTGAAGATTTTCATTGTTTTCCAATGCGTAGTTGATACAGTCTTCAAGTGAGAACCTTGCTTCTTCTTGCGCCTCTGCTCTAAGCAGAGTGGTGGCAATCAATAACAGTGAGAAGATGCCTTTCATATTAGAGTGCGTGATTTAGGGTTTCGGATTGTTGATGTTCTTCATATTTTTCTCTCCCAGCCTTGGTTAGCAGACCATGGATAAAGTGATCAAGTATTTGAAGTTGCACCTGAGTAAATTCAAATTCCTTCTGAGGAAAAATTTTCGTATTGAAAGCCAATTGAACTTGCTCAACACGTAGGATTGATAGGATCTTTGGATCAATTTCAGATCTGAAGTAGCCCTCTTCAATTCCCCTACGAATATTACGTTCAATATAACCTCTTACAGTAGTGTTTTTGAAGCTCATGTAATGTCCCCATGCCTCTGCATGATATTTCTGCATATCAAACAAAAGGGAAGGATTCATCTTGAAAACATGTTTTCTCAGACAAAGCGTCACGAGAAATATCTCATGAATTGCATCTTGTGAGACTCGCTCAATTTCAAGAAATTCTTCCGTTTCTTTATTTAAATGATGCAAAGCAACTTCAGATACCAATTTGTCTTTGTTATCAAAATATTGGTACAACGTCTTCTTTGACATGGAGGCTTCCCTTGCCACATCATCCATCGTTACACTTCTGACACCAAATTGAATGAACAATTCTTCAGCGTCATGTATAATTTTTTCCTTTACTTCCACTTTACTTTAAGATAAAACTGAGGAAACTTTTGCAATCCTAATAGTTTCCATGGTGTAAAGCAACGAACCTTTTATGAATTGGTTCTAATTTTTTTCATTTTTTTTATGACGATTGAATCCAGATATTTTGGAATAAATAATGGTATGAAAAGTGATTCAAAACTTGTTTACTCAAAAATTGGTACTGGGAACCAAATATTATTTGCTTTTCATGGCTTTGGTCAGGATAAAAGTTTTTTCAGTTCATGGCAAAGTAAACTAGGTAGTAAGTACACTATTTATGCATTTGACCTCTTTTATCACGGGGAAAGCTATCGCCCAAACAGAAGATTGCTAAAGCAAGAATGGAAAGAACATTTAGCACTCGTCATTGAAAAAGAAAGAATCGATCACTTTTCAGTTCTGGGATACAGTCTTGGTGGTCGTTTTGCAGTTGCTTCTGCTCTCTTATTTCCAAGCAAAATAAAGGAGATCATTCTTATTGCCCCGGATGGAATTTTTCTAACCATTTGGTTCAAACTAGCTACAACGCCCATTATCAAGCAGGGATTTAAATACATGATGCTCAACCCAGACAAATTGGAAAAATGGATCCGTTTCAATGAGAAGGTCAAAATCGTAAATAAATACATCGCGGATTTCATACGAAAAGAAATGGGGACACCTGAAGACAGAAAACGAGTGTATATCTCCTGGAATTACTTTAAAAGTATTGGATACAAAAGAGGCACCCTTATTGCATTGTTTCAAAAACATACTTTCAAACGAAGGATTATTCTTGGATCAAATGATTACGTAATCAAGCCAAAAGCTATCCTTCCAATTATTGAAAAGATGGGAAATTTTGAAGTAGATATTCTGGACAAGAAACATCACCAGCTTTTGGATGACGAGACTGTGAATCTTATTGCTCAATACACTAACTTCAAGTTATGAAGTATTTCTCAACAGTAGTCTTATTATTAGTCGTTTACTGTGCAAGTGCTCAAGAACCAACTCCTGAGCAGATCAAACAGGTTGCTGATGCTAAAAAAGAGGTGAAACGAATGAAGGGTGAGAAATTTCCTGATTTTGAGCTTACAACACTAGATGGTAAAACCTATAAGAATGAAGAATTATTAGGAAAGATCGTATTGTTTAATTTCTGGTTTACTTCCTGCCGACCGTGTATTATGGAACTTCCGGATATCAATGCGATCGTAGAAGAGTACGGAAGTGATGAAATCGTCTATATCGCTCCCACTTTTGAGAATCAGACAAAGGTTGATAAGTTCCTCACACGATTCAACATGGAATATGAAGTTGTCGCAGATGTTAAAGATTTTGTTTTGGGAAATAACATTAGAAGCTTCCCAACTCACTTTGTCATTGACCGTGAAGGGTACATCGAAAAAGTGGTTATTGGCTATTCCGTTTTAACCGACAACATGCTTCGAAAAGCAATCAACAAATTATTGAAATAGGATCGTTTTCAAACACATGGAAACATTACTTTTGCGCCATTAAAGCAGTCAACTTTTTTAACGCTTAAAGACGCTCATTCATGATCCACTTTTTCCGAAAAACAACAAATGAAATTATTGCTGTTGGAACTGAGGGACATCTTGAAAAAGCGGAAATTCAAACACTTCAATGGTTATTCTCCGGAGCTGAACTTGTAAAAGAAATAAACATTTCAGGTTCATTTGTTGGCGCCCGTAAGGAAATGGTTACCCCTTGGAGCACGAATGCCACCGATATAGCTCATAATGCAGGTCTTGAAAATATCTATCGTATTGAAACCTTCATCCCTGAATCCGATTTCAGTGATCTTGATCCAATGCTTCAGCAAAAGTATGAAGGACTTGATCAGACACTTTTCACATTAGATATTCAACCTGCAGAAATACAGCACATAGATAATATTGAAGCATACAATCAACAGGAAGGATTAGCACTCAGCCAGGAAGAAGTGGACTACTTAAATGGCGTTGCAAAGGAAATAGGTAGGCCACTAACCGACACAGAGGTCTTCGGTTTTTCACAAATCAATTCAGAGCATTGTCGTCATAAAATATTCAACGGCACATTTATCATTGATGGTAAGGAGGAAGAGTTTTCTCTTTTTCAATGGATAAAAAAGACATCCAGGGAAAACCCTAACTATCTCGTTTCGGCATACAAGGACAATGTGGCATTTATCGAAGGTCCACTTGTAGAACAATTTGCGCCTGCAAGTCAGGACAAGCCAGACTGGTTTGAAACCAAGGATTTTGAATCCGTTCTTTCCTTAAAAGCTGAAACGCACAATTTCCCGACAACGGTAGAACCATTCAATGGAGCAGCAACCGGATCAGGAGGTGAGATTCGAGATCGTATGGCCGGAGGTCAGGGAAGTATTCCATTAGCCGGGACAGCTGTTTACATGACGTCCTATTCGCGACTGGAGGAAGGAAGAGGTTGGGAAAAACCCCCAAGAAAGTGGTTGTATCAAACCCCGCAAGAGATATTAACCAAAGCCTCAAATGGTGCGAGTGATTATGGAAACAAGTTTGGTCAGCCGTTGATCTGCGGAAGTGTTTTAACCTTTGAACATGAAGAAGCGGGAAAGAAATTCGGGTACGACAAAGTTATCATGCAGGCCGGGGGTATCGGTTATGGAAAGAAAAAAGAGGCGCTGAAGAAAGCTGTAAAAGCAGGAGAAAAAATTGTGGTGATGGGCGGTGACAATT
The DNA here is from genome assembly GCA_028279155.1 of Cyclobacteriaceae bacterium. Classification (GTDB taxonomy): domain Bacteria; phylum Bacteroidota; class Bacteroidia; order Cytophagales; family Cyclobacteriaceae; genus Ekhidna. The sequence goes on along the minus strand of JANQST010000414.1, from coordinate 3,121 downwards.
ATCGAATTGGCATGGGTGGTGGTGCAGTTTCTTCTGTCGATACAGGCGCATTCAATCAGTCGCTGGAGTTGAATGCTGTTCAACGCTCCAATCCTGAAATGCAGAAAAGGGTTTCGAATGCCGTGCGTGCCATGGTCGAACTCGATGATAACACCATTACCTCCATCCATGATCATGGAGCAGGTGGTCATTTGAATTGCCTATCAGAATTAGTAGAAGAAAATGGTGGAATAATTGACCTTAAAAAGCTTCCTATCGGAGATGATACCCTATCAGACAAAGAGATTTTAGGAAACGAGTCCCAGGAGAGAATGGGACTTGTTATTGGAAAAGAGGATTCTGAATACCTTCAGCGGGTTTCGGAACGAGAACGTGCACCGTATTACGAAGTTGGTGAGGCTAGCAATGATCATGAACTTAAGTTCAGCAACAATGGCAACCCCTCTCCTTTCGACCTCAAACTGCAACACCTATTTGGTTCTTCGCCAAAGACCATCCTAGAAGATAGAAACTTGGATAGCACATTTTCTGACGTAGAATACTCCGCCGAGAATGTTCATGAGTACTTGAAGTCAGTTCTTCAGCTTGAAGCTGTCGCCTGTAAAGATTGGCTCACAAATAAGGTTGACAGATGTGTCACAGGAAGAGTTGCAACTCAGCAGACTTGCGGCGAGCTTCAATTGCCCTTAAATAATGTGTCTGTGATGGCCATCGATTTCAAGTCGAATCACGGAATTGCTACGTCCATTGGGCATGCGTCAATACCAGGTCTTATCGATCCGAGCGCGGGTTCGCACTTATCCATTACCGAAGCACTTTCCAATATCATCTGGGCACCACTTACACATGGACTTAAAGGAGTTTCTCTAAGTGCCAACTGGATGTGGCCAGCTAAAAACGAAGGCGAGAATGCACGATTGTACAATGGCGTAAAAGCAATCAGTGATTTTGCATGTGAACTGGGAATAAATGTTCCAACCGGAAAGGACTCCATGTCCATGACCCAAAAATATCCGGATGGAGAAAAAGTGTTCGCACCCGGGACCGTCATCATCAGTGCGATGGCAGAGGTTTCCGATGTAAACAAAACGGTTAGCCCAGCCATTGATTGCACGAATGAGTGTTCCAAATTCCTTTACATTGATTTCTCTGGTTCCAATTTCGAATTGGGTGGATCATCATTTGCACAAACGCAATCAAAAATTGGGATTAATTCTCCAGATAGTGCTCCTACCATTGTTGCTACTATTTTTGAAGCCATTCAACAGCTGATCAACGAACAATTGATTATCGCCGGGCATGATGTATCTGCGGGTGGTCTGATCACTACGCTCCTGGAAATGAACTTCTCAAATACCAAAGGAGGCCTTGATATTGATCTCTCATCGATGGGTCAGGAAGACATTGTCAAAGTTCTTTTCTCTGAAAAACCTGCTTTAGTTATTCAGGTTGATGATGATAGAGCATTAAGCGTTCTTAATGAACGAAGAGTATCATATAAAGAAATAGGTAAGGTCTCAGCTTCACGAAATGTTATTGTCAAGAATGGAGATTGGTCCCATTCATTCGACATTGAGACCTTCAGAGATGAATGGTACCAAACCTCATACCTATTAGATTGTCACCAAACCATTCCGGAACTTGCTACGAAGCGAAAGGAAAATAGATTCAGTCAACCTCTTGTCTATAATTTCCCTCAGTTGTTTGATGGAAAAGCCAGCACGTATAACCTGGATTTCAATAGAAAGAGCAAGTCAGGAGTTAAAGCAGCTATCATTCGTGAACAAGGTGTGAATAGTGACCGGGAAATGGCATATGCTTTATGGTTGGCTGGATTTGATGTGAAGGATGTCCACATGACCGATCTCATTACAGGTAGAGAAGATCTCACTGAAGTGAACATGATCGTCTTCGTTGGTGGATTTTCAAACTCGGATGTGCTAGGCCCCGCCAAAGGATGGGCTGGTTCCTTCCTTTTCAATGAAAAAGCAAAATCAGCACTGGATAATTTTTATAACAGGGAGGACACACTGAGCCTTGGTGTATGCAATGGCTGTCAACTGATGATGGAATTGAATTTAATTTATCCTGAAAAAGGAGATTCTCATCCAAAAATGCATCACAATGTTTCAGGAAAATTTGAATGTGCATTCACCGGTGTAGAGATCAAAGAGACCAATGCCATCCTGCTAAAATCCATGGTCGGTTCAAAACTTGGAATCTGGCTTGCACACGGCGAAGGACGTTTTATTCTTGAGAAGGAATCGGATTATATCATCCCGGTTAAGTATGCACAAGAAGAATTTCCAGGAAATACTAACGGAAGTGATTTTGCAACAGCCGCCCTTTCTTCAGAAGATGGAAGACATCTGGCAATCATGCCTCACTTGGAACGATCACTGTTTCCTTGGAATTGGCCATATAAACCCGAACTTGAAAGTGCAGAAGTATCTCCATGGATGGAGCCCTTCAAAAATGCATTTGATTGGGTGAAAGCCACTAAAGCCTAGACCTACTATCATTATTAAAACGATCAAACTCCGAACTGGCGCAAATGATGATCTAGGTGTTTTGAAAAAAAAGTATTCCACTCATCAGCACTTAACCTACCAAATATTGTATGCCTTCGGTTGTCAAAATGATCAACACCAAGGTGATGAATCCTGCTGATCCCTCGGATCAACCTTTCCTTTTCAATATCAAAATCAGGGTTTTTGTTTAATGTAGAAAAAGCCTTAGCAGTAGCCATATTTTTTCTATATGGCTTGCTCCCAATGACTGTGCTTCTTCTGAATAGCTTAATTAATAGCTGGCTGATAATACTTGCTTTGGGAGAAACATCTTCAAAAGCGTAAGCACAATGAACCAACATCTGTGAAACATTCATTTTGCCCCAAAGTGCTTGGCTATTCTCATCCAAATTGTTGATTCTTTCAATCAATTGGTTGACACCACTTTCCTCAAAAACACTTTCCATGGATACTTGAATGTAATCTAATTCTTTGAGCTGAGTATGATAGTAGTTTCAACACACCACTTTCCATCTTGATTGTCCTTTAAGTCAAGCACAATCGCATCACCATTAATTTCTATCTCCTTCTTAGTATATGAAAATTTTAAA
>JANQST010000398.1 GCA_028279155.1 Cyclobacteriaceae bacterium | reverse complement strand
GTCGGTGGAGTTACTGGGAGTCCATCGGTCCATCCTCGTTCGTAGCAGGTTTCCATCTCATCTTCCCACTTCCCAAGCGTGATTTCCCGGGCTTCAATTCCAGAGTCGCCATAGCTGGCAACTAAATTTTCATATACGCCAGGTTCTCGACTTTTGGAGCCACAACCTGGTCTAAAGTCAGGTAATGTTGAGCCCAAGTTTTTTCTGTCAAACAGCTTTTGCCACCCGGATTTATCCCATCCCTCAATTCGAACGGAATGACCGTTTCCGGAAGTCTGAATCAAAGTTGGTGTGGTTTCAATGTTCCAGTCGAAAGAGGCTTTTAGGGAGGTATCGTCAAGTGGTGATAAATCCTTGTAGTAGTTGGGATCATCTTGAACGTACACCTGGATAGGAACTCCTTTATTTACCAATTCTCCAACAACTGGCTTGACTAGTTGACAGGTCTCACAATCTTGTTTGAGAAACAGCAGCAATTCTCCGTTGACATGGTTGCTTTTCATGATTTCTTAATTCCCAGTATTTCTCTTGCTTCATCTGGAGTAGCCACGGAAGCACCCATGCTTTCAATAATCGTTCGGGCTCTTTCCACCAGTTGCCCATTGGTAGCAAAAACCCCTCGACTCAAATACAAATTGTCTTCCAAACCAACTCTCACATTCCCACCCAATAAGACTGATTGAGCTACCATTGGTAATTGCATCTTGCCAAGCCCAAATGCAGCCCACACGCAATCTTTGGGAAGAAGATCACGCATGTAAATCAACGTTTCTGTTGTAGTTGGTAATCCCCATTGAACGCCTGTCACAATTTGGAAAAGGGGCGGAGCATCGAAATATCCCTCTTCAATCATTTTGATGGCAAGCAGTATATCTCCAGGTTGAAAGATTTCTATCTCTGGTTTAACACCAATTTCCTGAAATCTTTTTGCCATCTTCTTTAATGTGTAAGGTGTATTTAGGTAAACAAATTCTTGTCCACTCTCCACTTGATTTTGCGTGGTTAAGTCCAAGGAGCATAGTTCTGGGAGTGTCATTTCAATATGCTTGACTCTATCTTCAGCAGAGGAGACATCAGAACCTGGTCCGGCTTGACCTTCGTTATTCGGATCAGGAACAAAATATCCACCTCCCCCGCATGTGATATTTATGATTGCATTGACTCCATTGTCCCGAACACGATTGGCCATTTCAAGAAATAACTCCGGATCGCTACTTCCATCACCTGTTTCCGGGTTTCTTACATGCAAATGGACGGCTGAAGCACCGGCTTGCTCAGCTTCGAGAGCAGCATCGGCAATTTGCTGAGGCGTAATTGGAAAATTGGGGTGATCCCTGTTAAAGTCACTCTCTCCCGTTACCGCACATGTTAAAATTACTTTTTGATTCATTCTTGGATTAGCTAATCGTTACTAGACCTGAGATTGTTTTTCAAAATTAGGATGGTGCTGATTCGATTCATTTCCTGATTTTGGCATATTTATAAACTATTTTGGCATATGAGATATATTATAATGATTTTATTGCTTAAATAATTTATACTTGTTTTGATGAGAAAGTCCGAATTGCTCACGATTGTCCCCTTGCTTAAGGACCCATACCTGCTTTTGAGAAAGACAGGTATAAAGGAGTTTCACAATGCTTATCATCATCATCCGGAAATTCAATTGGAGTACATTGTAGAGGGCAGTGGTGTTCAGGTAATTGGTGATACCTATAGCAGGTTTCAAAAAGGAGACATGGTCTTGCTGGGGTCTGGTCTTCCCCATTTACGAAAGCCCGATACCATACATGAGGAATTCAGTGAGGATTTCGAAGTGATTACACTGATTTTCAGTCGGCAGCTTTTCAGCGATTCTATGTTATCACTGCCAGCGTTTGATGAGATCGCCATGTTGTTGGAAAAGAGCAGTAAAGGGGTTGTAATTAGAGGAAAGACGAACGATCTGGTGGCACAACTGCTCAGGGATTCCTTTGAGGCAAACATGATTCAAAAAATCGGACTGCTGTTTGAGATGCTATCGATTATTTCTAAATCAAATGAAACAGCGTTAATTCAGGCTTACTCTTCAGATAAACCAATGAGCGAACAAAGCACAAGCCGCATTTCTAATATTTATGCCTACGTACTGGATCATTTTCGAGAAAAAATAAGTACGAAAGAAATTGCTGAAGTAGCTAATCTGAGTGAGCATACCTTCTGTAGGTATTTCAAGCAAAAGTTCAAAACTACTTTTTCGAGCTTCTTAAATGAGTTGCGTATCAATTACGCTGGAACGCTTCTCGTTGAGACCGAGCATTCTATTTCAGAGGTGTGCTTTAAGAGTGGATTCAACAATTTCACCAACTTCAATAAATGCTTCAAAGCAATGAAGAAAAGTACGCCGACAGAGTATCGGAAGAAATATCAAAACCTTAGAATTGAACAATCCATTGGAAAACCAAAACTTTCAACACAATGAGTGAATTTCCAGCATTTGACCAAACCAAGCCCATTGCAATCATCGGATCTGGAGTGATGGGAACGAAAGTCGCCTGGGTCTGTGCGAAATCCAATCTGGAGACGAGGGTTTTTGACCTTGATTTTGAGGGAGTAAAATCTGCCAAGGAACGAGCAATTGGCTGGAGTGGAGAAACTGACCTGGGCGCAGTAAAAGAGAATTTTATTCCATGTGGATCATTGGAGGAGGCCGTCGATGGGGTTCAACTGGCCTTCGAAAATGTGCCTGAAAAACTTGATTTGAAAACCAAAGTATTGGAGCAAGTCTCTTCACTATTGGACTCGAATGCTTACATGGGAAGTAATGCCTCATCAATCACCTGTGCACCGCTTGGACAAGCATCTCAACGACCAGCGCGGTTTTTTAATCTCAATTTTTCCGACCCACTTGAATCCCTAATGGTCGAGTTAATGGGTTCTGATGAAAC
>JANQST010000082.1 GCA_028279155.1 Cyclobacteriaceae bacterium | reverse complement strand
GGATTTTATGCCCAGCAAAGGAATATCGTATAGTAATCTCACTTTAATTAACAGATGAATTGGTGAGAATGAATACAAGGTGTCCATATTCATCCTTATTAAGCTTCAATCGGCCTTTTACAGTGAGTAGCTCATCCATTTTGAAAGGCGACTGTTTTGTTTCAAATTGAACCTCGGCCACTGATTCCAGTCCTACTCCCCCTCCACAAAAGAAACATGAAGCATATGGAAGTTTTGAAATGATAATCCTATTTCCATCAATATCGATTGGTAGGTAGTATCCAGTGATTGTAACTTCCTTCCCTTCAAGCGATTTTATCTCATCATCAAAAATTGGAATTTCAGCTTGCAAGCCCAATTTCTCAACGTATTGCCATTCGAAGCGGGTGTTTTCGAAAATCTCCCATCCAGACACCTGGAAGAAGATGACTGCAAAAAAGTTAACTACTGTAAGCACGATATTTCAACTTCAAGTTTTGAAAATGGGCATATGCAATAATCAAAGCTCCAATGACAGACAAACTGATGGCTAAACCAAGGGAGGAGACTGCTTCTCCATTGACAAGCAGGAGAAAACCTGATAAGAAAAGAACGGGAACAAAGTGTTGGCGATGAAGCACATAACCTTTGATAAAAGAAAATGAGCCAATGATAAGAGAGGAACTCAGAAGTGTGATTTCTATCCATTCCTGATCAAATAGATGCATCAAAGAATCAAATCCAATGATTAAGAGAAACGGAACTAGAAGACAATGAATCATACAAACAAGGGAGGTACAAATTCCAAGTTTGTCAGCAAAAAATGTCAATTTCATAGATGCAACTTTATTGCAAATATATTTTCTAAAATCATTTATGCAGCATTATTGCATATATTTATGAAGGGAATTTCCAGAGAATCCCAATAAACGTTGATAACCGTACAAACTTCAAGAAAATAGCATGTCTGCTATAACACCGACAACCGAATCAGAACGTCTTCAGATTTTGGATGCATTAAGAGGATTTGCTCTTTTTGGAATCCTGTTAGCTAATCTTTATAGCTTCATAGGTTACAACACTTACGCCGTTCCTGACGAAATCGTCGCGCTACCTTTTCTCGATCGTGTAGTACTCTTTTTTATAGACTGGTTTGTAGAAGGCAAGTTCTACAGCATATTCTCCATCTTATTTGGTGTTGGTTTTGCACTGCAGGCGGAACGATTTCAAGGTTCAGATACTAGTTTTATGGCCTATTGGTTTCGCCGAATGTTGGTGTTGTTGTGCTTTGGTCTTTTTCATATGTACTTCGTTTGGAATGGAGACATTCTTACCCTTTACAGTTTGCTGGGTATGTTGTTGCCTTTATTTATGAATTTCTCAAATCGAATACTAATTCGATGGATTATAATTTTGCTGGCGACACCACTACTGATGCATGTCCTAGTGTATTTTACACCGGAAACTCCTTTTTGGGGGTCTCTAAACAGGATTTCAGCAGATCTAAAAGCTCAATGGGGATATGGTGATCTCTCACTGCTTGAGATGCGTACCTCCAGCTCTCCATTGGAAGTTTTCTCAGTTAATGTCCTATATGCGATCCCACGAGCGATGAGTTACTTAATGTTCGGACGCTATTTTCATGTAATGGGCTTGTTTCTTATTGGGCTCGTTCTAACAAGGGTTTGGCTTCCTAAAATACGCACTAACGATATCCGGATACCAAAATCTACAATTTGGTTTGGTTTAATTGGTTTGGTTACTCATTTGGGATATGCGATAGTCAAAGGTTCTCATGGATGGCCAAGTGCATTTAGTGAGATAGGTTTGATTCTAGGTTTCATTTACCACTTTGGAGCCACTGTATTCGCATTAGCGATTTGCATGTTGATTGTTTACTTATGGTCATCAGGAAAAGGCCAATTTGTCTTCCATAATCTTGCGCTCCTTGGGAGAATGGCATTATCTAACTATTTATTTCAAAATGTAAGTGCAGTACTCATATTTTTTGGTTACGGCTTTGCTTTAATGAGAGAGGTTCCCTTCTCATCACTTCCTTTGTTTGCTTTTGGAATCTTGATCACTCAATGGGTATTTAGCCGAATCTGGTTAAGTCGATTCAAACAAGGCCCTATGGAATTTATTTGGAAGAAACTTGCCTATCGATCCGCCAAATCGCTCTGATCAATCAAATCACCGGCTTGAGGTAATAAATCTCAATAAATCTTTATTAAACTTTTCTGGCTTTTCCCAAAACATGGCATGACTAGAAATGCTTCTAACTTCAGCCTCTGGCGATTTCTCTGACAACCAGTTTCTCACATTATCAATCCATGATGAACGAACCATAAACAATGAGGGTACTTTCGATGTATATTTCACCACCTCATCGGTGTAGTCTGAAATAAGTCCATCGATATACAAACGAATGGCAACATCTCGTGAAGTCATGAGCATTTCCTTCTTCATCCAGCTTCGATCTTCTTTGTTGATTGGCTCATTAAGCATCCAATCTATGATACCATCCGGATCTGCTGGTTCACTTATCAATCCCTTCAAGCTTCCTCTATAATCATCAAAATTTCCATAAACCCATTCGGAGTTTCTGTCCCCTATCCATTTTGGTGGCTCATCGATAAAAACCATTTTATTGATTCGATCTGTTCCATATTGCCTTAGATATTCATACATCGTAAGACATCCACTTGACCATCCAATCAGGACGATTTCATCCAGCTCCTTCTTTATCAATAGTTGTCTGAGATCATTCGCATGGTCAGCATAGGTATTTTTCGTTGATGTTTTATCAGATCTGCCTTGTCCCCTTGGATCATAAGAAATAAACCGGTATTTATCAGAAAAGAACGCTTTCTGTTTTTCAAAAAATCGCTGCGTCATTGTCCATCCAGGAATAAAGATCAATGCCTGCCCCTCACCTGCTTCTTCAACATAAAGTTCTGCACCATCATCAAGATTGATAAACTCATTTTGCGCCAATGCATTCCCTACAATTAGAATAAATAGAAGTACTTTAAAAAGTCTCATACACCATTTTAGGAATTGATTCTTTGTAATTGATTTGCAAGTAATTATGACCATCAACCAACTTCCCAAAGCCTTCAGGAGTGATTTCAGGGTGGTCCGACCCGATGAGTGTAGCAACATCTCCAACTTTGATTTTGGTCTTGGCCCCAAGTGAAATGTTGGCATGACTTGCATTCACATTGACAACCCGGTAAAGTTGATCACCCAGTAACACCTTTGCGCCATTCTCAGCTCCGCTGTAATATCCATCAGCCCAGCCTATTGGTAGAGTGGCAATCCATTCATCTGTTTCTACTTTATAGAAGCGAGAAAAACCAATGGTATCGCCTGCACGAAGCTTTTCCAATCTGACAACTGGTGCCTTTAATTTATAGGTTACCTGCAGTGGGTACTTAGCCGCCTCATCCATATGTGCAAGTGGAAAAGAACCATGAAGCAGGATTCCGGGTCTGACTGCTTCCTGATGAGAACTAGGCAAATCCAGAATCGAATATGAAGGAGCCAAATGTTTTAATCCAGTTGGAATACCTTTGTTATCAAACTGCGAAATGATATTCTCGAAACGAGCGATTTGTTCTGTTGCAAAATCTTTTGGAGTCGTTAAAGTTGAAAAGGTCTGTTCAATTGTGAGGTGATCGTACTTTTTGATTTTCTCAGCAATTTTTACTGACTTATGATATGGGAGCCCCATTCGACCTAAACCTGTATCAATATAAAGTGCCACTTTGATTTCTGATCGACCGATCTTAAGGATCTTATCCAATGATGGTTCGGAGTGAACACTTAAGGTGATATTTTGCTTTACTAACTCGCCAGCCAATTCCTCGTCAAAATCACCCATAAGTAGAATCGGTTTAGAAACACCAGCGGCTCTCATTTCAAGCGCAGTGGTATCCTTTACAACCGCCATTCCAAAAATGTGTCTGGATTGATCAAGTATTTTGGAAACTTCAACTCCTCCGAGCCCATAGGCATTGTTTTTTAGCACCGCCACCACGGGTTTTTCATTAGCCATTCGACTAATTTGAGAGGCATTGTGGAGGTAGGCACTCTTTGAAAGTTCAATCCAGGGCTTGCTTTGAGGTTCTGAAGTATTCAACACTTCATTGCGTCCAAAGGCCATAGGACTAACTGCTGCCAGTGTAAGACTGGCAGCAGTTTTCTGGATGAATTGTCTTCTGTTTTGTTTCATAATTTAACCGCAATAGAGCCAATCACTCTTCTTTGCATCTGTGGAACGTAGGTACCAAAAATAGATCGTTGGAATGTGTCCACATCGCTTAAGTTTTGCACATTGAATCGAAGCATTATGTTTTTGTATTGGTAACCCAGCATGGCATCAATGCGGGTGAATGCTTCAATCGTATTTTCTGAAGTGTTTAAGCGGTCACCAAACATATCTCCTTGATGAAAAACCCCTAAACCTGTCGATAAACCTGGAATACCACTTTTTAGAGTGTATTGAGTCCACAAGCTAAACTTCGAATTAGGATTGTTTGGAAGTTCAAACCCTGCATAATCGACAGGTTCTGAAGTGCCATTTTGCACTACTTCATTGATCACCTCAGTTTTGAAGTAAGAGAAAGCTGTGAAGACCTGCCAGTTGTCCATTAGTTTCCCATTGACATCCAATTCTAAACCACTACTAGAATGTTCGCCCGATTGGTTAGCTCTGAAATTGTCCGGATCTGATATACTTCCATTCGAGTCTATGATATCAAACTGCAATACATTCTTGCGGTTCAGATCAAAGTAGGAAACCGTAATTCCCAATCGATCATTTAGAAGCGATTGCTTTATACCAAACTCTATTTGATCGCCTATAAGTGGCTTAGGGTCTGTCAACCCTCTACCAGGCGATGGTGCTACAGAACTAAATGACTCTGCATAACTACCGTAAAATGATGTGCCTTCGGTCACCTCATAGGTAAACCCTAATCTTGGAGTGAACTTTGATTCTTCAGTGTCTTCATAGCCCGTTGGCTCCTGTGCAGCTCCTCGGAACTTGGTTCCGGTTGTGAACTTGCTAAACCTACCGCCAATTAAAACATTTAATTTACCATCTAACAGTGAAATCAAATCCTGGACATTGAAACCTGTTCGAAGGGTAAATGGGAGTTCATCGTCATTCAAAACCGGAGTTGAACTAAGTGCAGCAGCATCCCAACTCGGGTTAGTCAGAGAAGTTCTTCCCGGTAACGGGAAAACAAAGTTTCCGGCAACAGGTCTTGCAATCCTCGAGATATCGATAGATGCCATAAACCTGTGTCTCATTGAGCCTGTTGTAAAATTACCATTGAGGTCCAGGAAATTGGAGAACGTATTTGTTCTGCTCAGTTCGCGATAATCTCCAAAGCTATATTCTACACTATCATTCACTGAATTATAGATGGGATATACATCGTGCAAAAGCCGTTCTTGATTGGAATATGCGATCACATTACGAATAGACCAACTGTTTGAGAAGCTATGAGTCAAAGTTGAAGATACCATGTTGTTTTTTCCCTCTGATGTCCCGTCAGGGTATCCATAAAAATTGGCTGGATCCAATTGCTTGGCCCGTTGAAGTGATATCCCAACCGGCATTCCCCAATCAATGGTAGCTTCATTACGCATTAAAAGTCCATCAAATACAATTGATGTTTGATCTGAGATTTTCCAAGAAATGCTAGGAGCAACCATAAATTGCTCATTAAAAACTTCATCCCTCGAACTCTCGGAGGTTTCGTACACCGTATTCAATCTATAATCCAACTTACTACCAAGTTTACCTCCCATGTCAATCGAAGGACGATACAAGCCATATTGTCCTATCTTAAATTCAAAAGAAGCATGTTCATATCCTAATGGCTTTTTAGTAACGTAGTTAATGATCCCTCCTGGTTCTACATCCCCATAAAGAATGGATGCTGGTCCTTTTAACACCTGAACTTCTTCTACATAATCCGAATACGGTGTACGAATCATAACTCCGTTGATTCGATAATTTTCAGGACCGCCAGCGAGCCCAATGTCAAATCCTCTGATATTGATATTGTCACTTAACCCATATGAACCATACTTGGAAACTCCACTGACGTTTCTTAGTGCATCTTCAAGGGATATTGCTTGCTGCTGAGCAAGCAGCTCTTTAGGAACAATATTTACTGACAAAGGTGTCTGCTCTAATGGAGCGTTAAGCCTGGTGGCATGAATCGTTCTTCTCTTTTGACCATAAACAGTTACATCGTCTAGTTGAAAAGTTGATGGGACCAGTGAAACATCAAGTGTGGTAGCTTCATCAGCTGATATCGTCACTGGAATCTGCTGCTCAAGAAACCCAACCTTAGTTATAGCTAACAAGTAATCACCGGGAGGAACCCCATTGATTGCATATGAACCATCTAAGTTACTATTCGTGCCGAATGAACTTTGCACGATAAAGACATGGACTCCTTCCTCAGGTTCATTCTGAGTGTTGGTCACCGTCCCTGAAACGGCTCCATATGACTGTGAGTAAACAGTTCCTGATAAAGACGCCAGGAACATTGTAAGTAGTGTTAGTCGGATGATACTTCTCATTTTGTTTTAGTTTAATTATTAAGAGTTTTGTGTGTTCGCTTTGAAAGCGTAAAACATAGGATCAGCAGTACCATCAAGTAGGCAAGCATGATCACAAAGTCTTGTTTGAATGTTCCGGGAACTCGTCTAAAATCAAATTCAAATATTGGAAGGTTCCTGATTTCACCTGAAGTAAAGGAATGATTGGTGAACAGTCCTTTGAAAACAAATTGGCGATACTCATGCGCGTATTCCTGAGATTGCTTTAGAAAGCTTCGGTAGTGCTTCCCTGATGTACCTGCCATGTCTGAAAAGGCTGATTGCACAATCATCGAAGGAGAAATCACTCTGAAAACTTCTATCCAATTGTTTCTTGATTCTACCTGGTGTTCATAGTCCCCTGCTACGGTTTGATGTTTGATTTGAGCGATGTATTGCTTAGCGAGGTAGTTAATATTCCAACCTGTAGAATTGGAAAGATCCATAGTAACCGGATCATCAGATTGCCAATCCGGATGCCTTTCATAAAGTTGATCCAACTCAACCTCCAGGTTGTTTTCCATTTCGTTGTACATGGCTTGATGGTGGTTGATAATTTCTAACCTTGATGGAATTGCATTCATTTCCTTTGCCAATAGGTTGACTGTGGATGGCAGGAGAAAAACGAAAAATACCCACCCACTTGCTAGAATAATCAGACTCTTACCTGAGGAGAATCCAGCCAGGTTTATGAGAAAACTTAAGAGGAACCAAAATGCGCTGTATAGTAAAAGTGTGACCAGCAGTTGAAGAAAAACATTGAAGTTATCTACTAAATCAACGTCAAATGCTAGTAATAGGAAAGTCGAAATGACGATGATAAAGACGAAAATGGAAAGAAAACGGATACTCAACTTCAGCAGCACCCATCGCCAAACCATGATAGGTTGTGAAGCAATGAGTTTGAGTCGGCCTGTTTCTCGTTCAAGAGAGAGAACATTAAACGAAGTGAGTAGAATTATAAGAGGCAATAGATAGATCCATACAAATGCAAGGTCCAATTGGCCGAAAAGTTGTTCGAGAGGGCTAACTAACTCTTCAGAATTCATTTCGTACGAGCTATTGAAGTACAATACGATTTTCTTATAGTTACTGTACAAGTCGCCCTGGCCAATAGCAATGATCGAAAATGGGCTAAAAGGAAGCCATGTCAACCTGTGATTGTTATAGGTAAGTCTTACACCACTTGTCGGCAAAGTGTAACTAGATTCGTATGTCGCCAATTCATTATTTAGGGAATCAATTTCGGATACTAACCTGAGGTCATTCTCTGTGACGAGGTTAAGCTGAGTTGTTACTTCGGTCTTTTTTATCAAAAAATATTGATGCGTATTCCATGCAGCCAGGATCATCAAGACTAGTAGAACAAATAATAAACCAAGAAACGCCTTATTCCTATAGAGTTGAATTAATTCAAGTCGGACCGTATTTCTTATATCCTTCACGCTCAGATTACCTTGATTTTTCGACTGAAGAAAATGGCTAGCAGAAAGCTTAAACCAGCCCATAGAAAAATGGAAGCGAATTCAACAAGATGATTATTAAGAATCGATTGCGATGGTTGCCAGGCATAATCGAATCTTGGAATGGTGGACCATAATTCTCTTCCTGCTGTGTATTGATCAACACCCTTAGCATTTTCAGCGATATTCATATTGAGAGTTGTATTAAATGCGACACGGTATTTTTCTGCTTCATCTTCAAAATGCCAGAGAAAGCCATAATCCGTTCTTGCTATAGCCATCGAAAAGAATTTCACTGAAAGCATCGGGGAGAGAATTCCACACCACCGATATATCGTTCTTTGTTTTTCATACTGGCTTTGCAGCAAATCGAAATGCTTTGTGTAAATCTCAGATTCGTATTTTTCACCCTCCGCAAGTAGTAGTCCTCCATAAGCGATAGGTAAATCTTCAACAGTTTCTACTCCATACTGATCAAGCACTTTCTGTTTGAAGTCCTGGGCTGCTTCATTCCAAAAGTTGTGTCCATTAAGTCCATTTGCCTGATCTTCATTGATGTTGTCACGAAACGTTTGTAGTGTTGGGAAAGGATGCGACCAACCTGCCAGATTTGTAGAAACCTTTGGGATGATTAGGGTTATAATAATCCAAATTGTCAGTAATGTGGTTAGTGAAACGCCTGAGGTAGAAGCTTTTGCCGATACCCAAACAATAAGGTTAATAAAGATGACGAAGTAGAATAGATAGATTCCACCCAGGGCTAACCATTCAGAAACACTGACAAGTATTGAGCTTCCAACACTTTGACTGATAATAAATGCTCCTGCAAAAAGTAATATCCATAGAACAATCATTTGCAAAAACAACGCAAGCCACTTACCCACAGCAAGTTTCGACAGTGATACTCCCTGAACTAGTAGTAATCGGATAGTTTGTTTTTCCTTCTCTTCCGTAAACGTATTATAGCCTAGAAAAATGAGCAATAATGGTACTAGATAGGTTAAAATGAAACCGGGAGTCAATTCACCAAACCGAAACATTCCTGAGTTGTCTTTGGCCTCATTCAAAGTACTTTGCTTCCTTTCGTGAGCCCCCAGATGAACCACTTGACCAGAAAATTGATTGATCCCCTTGTCAATCATTGCCAAAGGATAAATGGGTTTGATTACGTAGGTACCATCATGTGCGGCATCATGTGGATCTTTTTCAGACTGACTCTCCCAATTAGCTCTTGCCGCAGATAAATTCGCCATATATTGATCATTGGCTACCCGGTAATCTCGGAAGCTTAGGATCAACGATGCAACGAGCATTACGATCGTCACATAAAGCAATGTTCTGACACGACCATTGCGTACATGCCTTCTTAGTTCGTGTTTGGCAATGTGCCCAATCATGAGTCCTTTATTAAATCGAGGTAGTGCTTTCTTAAAAGATGAACTACAAATGCAATCATATTGCATTTATAATTTTACCGCAACATTGTTGCATTTATTTACATGAGTGGTTCGAAAATGAAATAGGCTGAGTATTGAGTTACAGCTTTGTTTATAAAGTTCTTTTGTTAAGAATTACGAGCAGTGTAAAAACGAGTAGACTAACTATGAGAGGAATTATACTACCAATCCAATTAATCTCTTTTTCTTGCTCAATATAAGATGGCTCAAATTTTTCCCAGTCAACCAGAGTGGCGCGCTCATTATGAAAAATCTTGGGATAGAAATACAATCTTATTTCCTCATGAAAATTCCGGGTTTCATTTAAGAATTTCACATGATCTGTTAAACTACTTCCTGCCAAATCATTAAAAACAAGTTGAGTATGCATGGTAGGCACAACTTTAGCTAATGTTCTACTCATAAGTTCCCGTTCCTCAATTTTGGAACTCATTAGCTGACTATGCTCCAACGACTCCTCATCGCCTAAGTGTTGAATCACATAGTACCACATCCAATTGAAACCCTGTTCAGGAGGATAGCCAAAGTTTTTGAATTGAGGGTACCTTGCATAAAATTTTTCCATTGCTTCCCTCTTATTCGTATCCCACTTCTCGTGGTATCCATCCCTTTGTTCGATCGCTGTAGTGAGTGCCTCCGGTACCGGGTACTTATTCGTAATGTGATTGTTCAA
>JANQST010000378.1 GCA_028279155.1 Cyclobacteriaceae bacterium | reverse complement strand
GCAGAATCACTCGATTGCCATTGGTGAAGGTGCCAGAGCTAGTGCAGATGATGCAATTTCCATTGGGGGTCAGAATATTGCTTCTGGCACTTCATCTGTTGGGTTAGGTAGTAATTCAGAAGCTTCAGGTGCTAGGGCAGTTGCAATAGGATTTAATACGGAAGCATCTGGCAATGATGCTCTGGCAATGGGAAGAAGTACTCAGGCAACTGGTGACTTGTCGGCCGCATTAGGGTTAGAAACGATCGCTCCTTCATATGCCGAGATGGTAATTGGGGTGTATAACTCCAGTTATGTCCCTGTCTCTAGCAATAGTTACAATCTAAATGATAGACTATTTACAATAGGAAATGGTTCTTCAATCATTGATAGAAGCAACGCCCTTGAAATTCGTAAAAATGGAAATATGGAAATTAACGGTCGTCTAACGTTAGATGCTGATAACAACGGTACAGGTTATACCTTTCCAGGATCCGGAGGAACAAACGGTCAAGTACTTACCTCAGATGGCGCAGGGAGTTTGGATTGGTCAGATCCATTGAATCAAATTCAAGATTTGAATCTAAACCCTACCACAGATGTACTAACAATTACCGGAAATGCTTCTCCAACTAATGTTAACCTCAATACATATCTTGATGCTGTTTTTGCTACTGCTTCTAACGTGACTTCCAATGCAAATGGAAATTATGGGACAGATGATTTTGTGTTTGGTAGTCCCCAATTGAATGATGACGGAGACAGCGATCATTCCTATAGGTTTTTCTTCGATAAGAGTAGTGGAGCTTTTCGCTCTGGTGCAGCAATTGGAGATATGTGGGATGAAGTAAATATTGGAGCGTTTTCAACTGCCTTTGGGTTAAATTCAATAGCTAGTAGTAATAATTCAATATCTATGGGGAATAGCACAGTTGCTTCAGGTGCTGGCGCTATTGCAATGGGTTACCAGACAGAAGCTACTGGTTCTACATCTGTGGCAATTGGATCACGCTCCGAAGCTACTGGTATGAATTCACAAGCTTTTGGAACGTTCACAAATTCAACTAATTTGTTTTCAACATCCTTTGGCCTTCAAACCATTTCTTCAGGAAATACATCAACAGCTTTTGGAGCATATACCGAAGCAAGTGGGACCCATGGAACGTCAGTGGGTTCTTACGTATTTTCTAGGTCCCTTTCGGAAGTTGCTATTGGAAGATACAACACAGACTATTCTCCTGTTGATGATAATAGCTTTAACGTAACCGACAGAATTTTTGTGGTGGGAAATGGTTTTGATGAAAGCACCAGGTCTGACGCTATGGTTGTCTTGAAAAGTGGCGATACAGAGATCAATGGAAGTTTGACTTTGGATTCAAATAATGATGAAACTGGGTATACTTTTCCAGATCAAGATGGAACAGCTAACCAAATAATGCGAACTGATGGGGGTGGAGCACTTTCTTGGTCCACCATCTCAGCTACTGGAGCCTTTTCTACCATCGGAGGAGTCGCCAGTAATTCAAGTGGAAATTACGAAACTGATGACTTTGTTTTTGGCAGCCCTTCGCTCAACGATGATGCTGACGTGACTCATGATAATCGCCTGCTATTTGATAAAAGCAGCGGTGCATTTAGGGCGGGGGCTGCTGAGAATAATGAATGGGATAACCGAGGAGACTACTCATTTGCTAGTGGAATTGGGAATGCCGCAAAATCATATGGTGAGACTGTTGTCGGTTCGTATGCCACAAACACTGGCGGAACTCAATCATCTTACCAATTTGGGGAGCGTTTGTTTGTAGTTGGAGACGGTACTTCTGATGCCTTCAGGCAAGATGCACTCGTGATCTACAAGGGTGGCCAGATGGAAATCAACAGGATATTTACACAAATTTCCGGTGACTTACACGTGACCGGGGTATTCACAAACCCTTCGGACCGAAGACTTAAAAAGGAAGTAGAAACAATCGAAAACAGCCTTTCTAGGGTACGTGAACTTGTAGGTATCAATTTTAGATGGGATCAAATGAAGCAAGCCGATACGGTAAACATTCAAACCGGGTTCATTGCTCAAGAATTGGAATCTATTTTTCCGGAATTGGTCCTCGAAGATGAAAATGGATACAAAAGAGTGAATTACATTGGGTTAATTCCACACCTGGTACAAGCAATTAAAGAGCTTGACAAAGAAAGCAAGGAAGATGGTCTGGAAACAAATAGGAGATTGGCAACAATCGAAAGAAAGTTAGCCAACCTGGAAGTTATGTTAACAAGTATTAACTCAAAGTAAGGTACTCCAAAGTTTGATCTTCCAGACAGCCAATGCCAAGAATAACCATCCCAGAATGAATCCTAATCCTCCAATAGGAGTGATGGCCCCTAACCACTTTATGTTCGTGATGGCCAAAACGTAAAGAGAACCTGAAAATATGAGAATGCCCAGCATCATTCCGTAGCTTGAGGTCGTAAGCCACTGATTGGAATACCTTGTCATCAACACGCCAACAAATAGGAGGGCTAGTGTGTGATAGAAGTGATACTGGACGGCCGTATTATAGGTAGCAAGGTTTCCATTGTCCTCTAACCTTGCCTTCAATGCATGTGCTCCAAAAGCACCTAGTCCTACAGCTAGTGCCCCTGAAAAACCCGCAAATATCAGAACAAGCTTAGCCATTGGGTTTTATTTCTTTTTCTTTTGACGCTGTGCCTCCTGACTGGCTTTCATCGCTTCTTCAAGTCGTGTTTGAAATTTTGATTTCTTTCTGTTTCCACTGTTCTTCCTGTTCTCTTCAAGCGTTGCTTTGATCTTATCTTCATCAATGAACTTTCGGAACATCACTGTTTGTCCATAGGTAAGCATGTTGGAAACGAAATAGTAAAATGTCAAACCAGAAGCATAACTATTGAGAACAAACAAGAACATGATTGGCATCACATATTGGATCGTTTTCATCGGCCCTTGGATTGTGGTCATTTGACTATTGCTAACTGTGATTAAGATTGTAGAAACAGTCATTAAAAGCGTGAAAAGACTGACGTGATCTCCATAGAATGGAATCTCAAATGGAAGATTCACAATACTATCGTAGGTAGATAAATCATGTGCCCAGAGAAATGATTCTTGCCTCAATTCCACTGCATTCGGGAAGAAGAAAAACAAAGCAAACAGCACTGGCATTTGAAGAAGCATTGGGATACATCCACTTAGCGGGTTGATTCCCACTTTTTGATACAGCTTCATTTGCTCTTGCTGAGCTTTTTGCATGTCGCCATCATGCTTTGCTTTGAGTTCATCAAGCTCCGGTTTCATCACTCGCATCTTCGCCATCGAGATGTGAGATTTGTAGGTAAGTGGTGACAGTAGAAGCCTAATGATAATTACTATGATAAGAATGATAATTCCATAATTACTGATAAACCGTTCCAGAATATGGAAAATTGGTATGATGAGGTATTTGTTGACAATAGGTAGTGGGCCCCAACCCATGTCCAAATTTTCTTCAAACTCATCTGTCACCTTTTTAAGCACTGTATAATTGTTCGGTCCAAAGAAGTAGCTATAACCAAACCCATTTAGAAATTCCGTATAAGGAATCTTCAATTGCATGGTCGCATTTTTCACAGTGGTTGTGTCTGCTATATCTGCAATAGCGGTCACATAACCTGACGAAAAGGATGTTTTGGCAATTACTGCTGCTGAGAAAAATTTCTGCTTGAACGAGACCCACTTTAACGGGTTGCTCAATGTCTCTTCCTCGAACTCTGTACTTCTTTGTGTCAATTCATCGTAATCTCCATCTGCCTGATAGTAGCGAACATTGCAATTGTATCGAGCATCTTCCAAAGTGCTTTCCGCACGTGATACGCTGTGATTCCAGACAAAATCGATATCTGCAGGATCAAGTACATTGTTAAGTCCGGTTGATTTTATATCGTATCCAACAACAAATCCTAAGGAAGGAATCTTATAGGTTTGGGTCAAATTGAAAGAGCCATTGGAAAGCGTGTAGGTAACAACCGTTGTATCGCTTGCAGAAGATACTTTAGGTTCAAAAGCAACTTCCGAGAGATTGATCTCTTTGCCTAAATGTTTTACAAGCAGGTTAGCAGTTGACTTTGAACCATCCATCAACTTAATTGGATTGCCTAAATAGTCCTTATGATTCTTGAGTACTACCTCTTTTATTTTTCCTCCAAGGTTGGAAAAAGTAATAGACAATTCATCTGTTTCTATAGTCTGAGTTTTTTCATTCGCTCCAATTGCAAATGAAAATGCGCCATACTTAAGAGTATCTACAGCTGATATTTCCCGGATCGAGGCTGACTGACTGCTTTCAGATTGAACTTCGCTCCCAGGAGTTGGTTGAGATAATTCTTGGGTTGGCTCTTCTTCGACAGGAGGGGGCTCTGGCGCAAAGTACATAAAATAGACGGCCAAAAGTCCGAACATTAGGATGAGTCCTATGTATTGATTTTTATCCATTTCTTAAGCTTACAGATTGTTTGTTTGTTTTCTCTCCAACGCTACTTTGATGAACTTCACGAAAAGAGGATGTGGATCTTTAACGGTAGATTTTAGTTCAGGATGGTATTGAGTTCCAATAAACCATGGATGATTATTAAGTTCCATAATCTCAACAAGTTTCGTATCAGGATTTATTCCTGAAGCGATCATTCCCGCGCTTTCAAACGCTTCCAGGTATTTATTATTGAATTCGTATCTATGACGATGACGCTCTTTTATTTTCGTCGACCCATACACATTGTGTGCTTTTGTGCCCTTTTTGATATGACATGAATAAGCTCCCAAACGCATGGTTCCTCCCATGTTAGTAACGGCTTTTTGATCCTCCATCAAATCTATGACCGGGTAAGAGGTTCTAGGTACCATTTCAGTACTGTTGGCCTTTCTCTTCTTAAGTACATTTCTGGCATACTCAATAATAGCACATTGTAATCCCAGACATATGCCGAAGAAAGGAATGTTGTTTTCCCGGGCATATTGTACCGCATATATTTTTCCTTCGATTCCTCTTTCTCCAAAACCCGGAGCCACCAATATGCCATCCAAATCTCTAAGCTCTCGGTGGACATTGTCGCCATCAAGATCTTCAGCATGAATCCATCGTACATTGACCTTGCATTCGTTGGCAGCACCAGCATGAACAAAAGCTTCCGCAATTGATTTGTATGCATCTGGAAGCTCAACATATTTTCCAATTAGACCAATCGTAACGTCTCCTGTTGGATTCTTGAGCTTACCAAGAAACTCCTTCCAGTTTTCAATTTTTGGCTCCTTTTTATAAGAGATTTTGAATTTTGAAAGTACACGTTCGTCCAGTTTTTCTTTCCTCATCAAAAGAGGAACATCATAAATCGTTTCAGCGTCTCTGGCCTCAATTACTGCATTGATTGGTACGTTGCAAAACAGCGCTAATTTTTTTCGTATGTCCTGGGAAAGCGAATATTCTGATCGGCAAACTAGAATGTCAGGCTGAATCCCTGCTTCGAGTAATTCCTTTACCGAATGTTGCGTAGGTTTTGTCTTTAGTTCGCCAGCCGCTCGCAAATAGGGGACTAGTGTCAGGTGGATAGAAGCACAATTAGTTGGTCCTAGTTCGAACCTGGCTTGCCTTACAGCTTCAATAAAAGGTAATGACTCAATGTCACCGACACATCCTCCGATTTCTGTTATGACAATATCATATTTTCCTGTTTCGCCAAGCTTGTAAATATTGTTTTTGATTTCGTCAGTTATGTGAGGAATCACTTGCACCGTCTTTCCTAAAAACTCACCTTTTCGTTCTCTCTGGATAACGTTATCATAAATTCTTCCAGTAGTGATATTGTTAGCCTGTGATGTTGGTTGACCAAGGAAACGTTCGTAATGTCCAAGGTCCAGGTCTGTCTCTGCTCCATCGTCTGTTACATAGCATTCGCCATGTTCATAGGGGTTTAAGGTCCCAGGATCAATGTTCAGGTACGGATCGAATTTTTGGATTGTAACGGATAATCCTCTTGCCTGAAGGAGTTTACCTAGTGAGGCTGCGATTATTCCTTTTCCAAGTGAGGATGTTACTCCGCCCGTAACAAAAATGTATTTGGCTTTTGACATTAAAATCTGAGAATTTCCTTTGTGTTGTTACGGGATGCAAAATTAGCTCTTTCTCTGAGAACGAAAGGGGTTCTTAGTAAGGAATTCTATAAGAAATCGAAGCGCCAAAGTAACCAAGTGGTTCTACCTTAAATATTTCGCTTGAAAGCTGGATGGGAACACTATAGGTATAGCTGAGTAGAATTGAAACTCGATTAGATGACAGGGACAATGGAATTGAAAATGAATAATTCAATACCCCAAACTCTTCTGAGTCCACAAACTCTTCCTGCTCCACTCCATTTTCAACAATTAGGTTCAACTCAGCAAGTTCCTCAGGAGTTGGATCAATTTCTTCGTAAAGGGCTATGACAGTGAGAAGTCGATTCTTTCTTTGCCTTGGTATTCGATCGTTGCTGATAATGAACCTTCTCAACTGTTCTCTT
>JANQST010000363.1 GCA_028279155.1 Cyclobacteriaceae bacterium | reverse complement strand
ATCTGCTTCAAGTCTTAAAGACTTAGTCTGCATGCCACCTCCTTTCTTAAGCACTTTGAGTCCTCCCCGTTCGGTTCCCAAGTCAATTACGTCAACTGTCACAGGTGTTTCCCACACCTGCCGATAGTTTTCCCCTAGCCATCTTCGCTTTCCTTTTCCTGACTTATAGCGTTCGCTTGCAATAACCGTAACCGTACTGTCCTGAAACGAAACGTTCCGCTCCAACTCCTCTTCATTTTTGAATTCCTTTCGATACAACTCGCTTTCATAGAGGAGCCCATTTTCCGTTCCAAAAAACTTAACAGATGCCTGGCCAGTTTCCTGAAGGTCCAATACAGCAAGTCCTAACTCGCTCTTCCCGAATATGGATTTGTCCTTTTTCAAATGAGTTGTTTTAGATCCTGAGCCACTAACTATGTAGTGGTGACCATCTTTTTGAATCAGTTGAAGCGAATGCTCATGCCCACTTACAAAAACAACATTATCAGCCAGATTCATCGCATCCACTATGGCTTTCATGATTGCCTTGTACTTCGGATGGGTATTGTCCTGGATATTCCCTATCCCTTTTCTAAAAAGTGGATGAATGCTCCCTACGATTGGGAGTGGGATCATTAAGTTTTTATCTATCGCTGTTAGTGGAAAAATGTGATCTTTAAAAGGGAAATTTCCATTGTGTTCGCCATAGGTATAAACAGGATGATGGGCAGCCAGAATTATGTGCTTGTTTTTATTGCGCTCAATTACTGATCTTAAATCATCCAAAGCCTCGGCTGTTGATTTGTTGTCACAAATACCATCTTCCCTTGGCTTATCCCACCCGTGTAAGAAGTACTGAGTATTTACAATGATTAAAACTGCATTAGAATTAATCTCAACTTCGACTGGACCGGGACATGCCCCGGCTGGCAAAAAGGCATCTTCTCGTTGGAGGTATTCACGCACAAAATTTTCCATGTTCAATGCTTGTTGCCACCCATAATTTCTGCCCTGAGCCCAATCGTGGTTCCCTGGGATGATGTATGACTTGCCTTTGAAATTTTTCATCAGCTCCAATTGAGCTACCAATTTCGCCTCCATTTCAGCTCTATCTTCATGTTCTCTGTTAGGAAGTCCTTTGGGGTATAGGTTGTCACCCAGAAATATCAGTACATCCTCCGATGTTGCATTCTGGGATTGCGCCGCGAAGAGGTCAAAGGTTTTCTGCCCACCAGCTAGCTCTCCTGCATCACCAATCAGATATACATTTTGTCCAACCAACACCAATGGTGCAATAAGTATGACAACCAGTAATTTTTTCATTTTTTCTGCATTGAAAATTTCACAATATATCCTCGATCCCCTTCACCTTCACTACTAATATACATATCTCCGTTTGGAGCAAAACAAATTCCTTCCGGCTGACTCAACACTCGAGGTGAAATCGGATAAGTTGCTTTGATACTACCATCCCGATTCACAACGATTAGCAATTTTCCTACTGAAGATAAGACATAAAAAGTCTCTTCAATAGGGTTGAAAGCTATTGCAGAGGGTTTGAATTTGATGCGATCCTGCTCATATTCGAACGTCTTGTGTTTCTCCCAAAACTTTACCAAATCCTTGGTACGAAAACTAAAAAACGGATTTTTACTTAATTTCTTTTTCTCTAAATCATATGTATATACAGCACGTCCTTTTGCGTCATTCCCATCAACTTCTCCCTTTTCCTTGCAAACAATAAGCAGCCTATTCAAGTAAGGATCAAACCCAAGGCCCTCTGTATCATTTTCCCGCGACAGCTTGTTTTCCTTCTTTTTTGCATCAGCCTTCTTAGATTTTGTATAGTCAAAAGAATAGATGTCTCCATCGCTCTCAAGCACATAAATCTTATCATCAACTAATTCAACCCCTTCATAATCTCCGGGTTTGGCGAATTCGATGGAGTGAATGATTTTTCTTTCTTTCACATCATATTCAAAAATTTTCCCTGTTTCATCATCTACCGCCAAAAGACTACTGCCTGTATGACTTAAGCCAGAAATTTCAGCCAAAACATATGGTAGAAAGTGCTTTTCGTCAGGCCTCTTAAGGTCATAGGTTACAATGGAATTTTGAGTCATCAGGAAAAGGCTATCGGCCCGAAGACCAAAAGAAGCTGTACCACAACTTTTTGTAAAAGAAATGGCTACAGTGAACAATAAAATGAGCAAAGTGTTCTTTAGCTTAAAGACTGTGTTCATCTAAAAGTTTTTTGATGAACACTAAGTTGGTTAATTTTTGTTCTATTTTGTACACCGATTTAGAAAATCGTGATTAAGGAAGCTGATATCGTAACCGCTGCAGAGACATTTGCAAGGGAAACACTTTGGAATGATTTACCTGAAAACATGACTTATCATTCCATAAGTCATACCGTTGATGTTGTAGAATCTGCTCTAGAAATTGGAAGAAAGCAAGGCGCTTCTGAAGGCGACCTTGAAATTCTTCAGGTAGCCGCATGGTTTCATGATCTGGGTTATTCCAAAGATTGCAACAACCATGAAAAAATAGGTGCTGAGATGGCTGAAGAGTTTCTCACAAAAAGGGGTTATTCGAAAGAAAACATCGAAAAAGTCATTGGATGTATAATGGCAACACAAATGCCTCAAAACCCTCAGAATAATCTCGAGCAAATTTTGTGTGATGCTGACCTAATGCATCTGGCTAGTGAAGATTATTTCACCAAAGCAGACTTGCTCCACAAAGAGATTCAATATACCAAGTCTTGCAAAATCTCCGAGGAAGAGTGGATGAAGATGAACGAAGACTTCCTGAATCAACACTGCTTTTTTACTGATTATGCCAAAAACAGGTATGAATCAAAAGTCAAAGAAAATCTCAAGAAAGTAAGCCAACGTCTTAAAACATGGGTAAAGAAGGAAAAGTAGAAAGCCTGAAGGCCCAGGTAGCCGAACTCAAACAGAAAGTAAAAGAGGCAAAAGGCCTAACTCCTACCAGAGGTATTGAAACCATGTTCCGGCTTACATCAAAAAACCACATGGAGCTGAGTGCTTTGGCTGACAACAAGGCCAACATCATGATCTCCATTAATTCCATTATCCTTTCAGTGATGGTTTCGGTGCTGATCAGAAAATTGGAAGAATACCCTCACATGACTTTCCCAGCGGTTTTATTAACGTTGGTTTGTCTGGCTACTATTGTTTTTGCCGTGCTTGCTACAAGGCCAAATGTATCCAAGGGTAAGTTTGAGCGCTTAGATATTCACAACAAAGAAACCAACCTGCTGTTCTTTGGTAATTTCCATGGTATGCGATTGAATGATTATGAATGGGCCATGAAAGAGATGATGAAAGATGGTGATTATCTCTACGGCAGTATGATTAAGGACATTTACTTTTTAGGTGCCGTTCTGGGGAAAAAATATAAACTTCTCAGGATGAGCTATACGGTATTTATGTTCGGGTTCGTAATCTCAATCGTCAGCTTCATAATAGCCGAACTATTCTTCAAATCACCGTATCCTTACTGATTCAGGTACTTATAGGTATCCATTTGTGCCCTGATGACCTTTTCCGGGGATGGCCTAAGGTTTTCCAATTTTTCATTCAACCAAACGCCCTTGATGTCATCATCCCACTGAAATCCAAGAATTGTGATGAGTTCATTTTTCATTTTAGTATCATAAATCGGGAATGATACCTCAACTCTTCGGTGTAAGTTACGATTCATCCAATCAGATGATCCCATAAAGATTTCCTCTTCGCCTGCATTGTGAAAATAAAAAACACGAGCATGTTCAAGGTATCTGTCAACAATACGCTTGACTTTAATCCCATTTTCACCAGGAACCAGGCAACAAATACTTCTTACAATCATCCGAACATCTACACCCGCCTCTGCTGCCTCATAAAGCTTTTGAATTAGATGTTGCTCTTGAAGGTTGTTGAGTTTGATGATAATCTTAGCATCTTTTCCTTCCCTGGCATTCTTGATTTCTCGATCAATTAATTCTTCAAACCTCCTCATGGCATTAAATTGAGATACTATTAGGTGCCTGAAAGGAGATGGTGATTTGTTCTCATATAGGAAATCGAATACAGCGGACAGTTCTTTGGTCATTTCCTTATGACTGGAAAGCAATCCATGATCAGAATAAATCTCCGAAGTTTTTTCATTGAGATTACCGGTACCAAAAAACCCATACATCTTTCTCTTTTTCTTAACCAAAGCCACTTTTGCATGGACCTTAAGTCCAGGTAAACTGTACAATATCGTAATGCCGGCTTCTTTCATTCTCCGTGCCCAGACCAAATTGTTTTCTTCATCAAATCGGGCCTTGACCTCCATAAAGACAGTCACTTTCTTTCCATTCGCAGCTGCACTGATCAAAGCCTCACCAATGATTGATTTTTTCGCCATTCGATAGAAGGTGACATTGATTTCCTCAACCTCAGGATCAATTGCTGCCTCGCTGAAAAATTGAAGGATGTAATCATATGAATGGAAGGGGAAATGAAAGAGCTGATCTTGCTTATCAATTAGTTTGAATATGGATCTGCTTTCATCAATTTCCTTTCTTTTGATCGGCTTCAGTTTTTTGTATTCAAGGTCTTCGCTGCCCCCAGAAATTTGAAAGAGGTCATTAAGGTTGTGGTACCTGCCTCCTGTCACAACATCTTCTTCTGAAAGATCCAGTTTGGTAGTCAGCGAATTCAATAGTTCATCCGAAATGTTTCCATCAAACAGGAATCTCGATGGCATCCCTAGGTTCCTTTTCTTGATCTGCTTTTCAATTTTCTCCACTAGATCCCCTTCGTATTCGTCATCAATTTGGAGGTCCGCATCTTTGTTAAGCTTAATAGAGCTGCAATCCACTATTTCCTCACCAGGAAAAATGAGATCAAGGTGCAATCGGATCACGTCATCGAG
Organism: Cyclobacteriaceae bacterium; assembly: GCA_028279155.1. Classification (GTDB taxonomy): domain Bacteria; phylum Bacteroidota; class Bacteroidia; order Cytophagales; family Cyclobacteriaceae; genus Ekhidna. Next base: position 15,190 of record JANQST010000363.1, on the reverse strand, counting down.
GAAAATGAAATAGGTAACATCTCCAAGCTTGGTCTTAAAAAACCTGGGCAACTTATATGAAGGAATTCGAAGGCATGATTGGCGACCTGCTTTAAACGCAATTGCCAGGTAGAGCACCTGGTTATCCAGAAAAAGATCTTCCTTGTCGACAAAAACCGGTTTCATATAAGCCGAAACTTTGGTTTTGAAATAGTGTAGGATCTCACTGTGCACCTCTTTCGGAATCTCATCGGTATTGGTGCAAATCACCAGGTTCTCATCCTTCAATTTGTTCAGAACTTCTGTCAGGGACTCACCATATTGTTGCAATTGATGGCTTACTTCTGCATGAATTTTTTCAAGCAATCGCTTCGGTTTAAAATCAATCTTTTTGTTGATCTTCTTCTTATCGATTTGAGCTAAGTTTCGAATATCCGCCACTCTAACCCGGAAGAATTCGTCCAAATTAGATGAATAGATCGCTAAAAATCTTAAGCGCTCAATAAGTGGGACTTGTTTGTCTTGTGCCTCCATCAATACCCTGTAATTGAAGGAAAGCCAACTAAGGTCCCGGTCTAAGTATTTCACTATTTAAGTTTTATAATTTCTAATTCTTGATCAATTCCTTTCATCTTGACACTCCCTAGGGAAGTTCCATTATTTGTAAGGTGCTTTATTTTTTCATAAAAATCTATTGAAACTAAAAACTCACTTTCATACTCTTTCGTCAATTGCTCAAGTCGTGCTGCTGTAATCACTGGAGTTCCAGAAATTGAAAATTGTTGACGCTCCTCGGTACCAATATTACCTGCAATCACTTCTCCACTGTGAATTCCAACACCTATTCTAATGGGGTCATCCATTCCTTCATTTGAACTCTCCAAACTTTCAAAAATATCTGTCGCTGACCGGTATGCTCTTTCATGATGCTGTTCTCCCTCAGCTGACCCAAAGGATGCCATCAACCCATCCCCCATGAGCTGGTTAATGATCCCACCGCAGTGGTCAATACACTGGATAATGGGTCCAAAAAATTTGTTTTGGAATTTGTTCACTTCTTCCGGAGACATGTGTTGTACTCTTTCCGTGAAGCCCCGCATATCTAGGAAAAGAACTGTTACTTCAGCTTTGATACTGTAATCTCTACGTGATTTTAGCGCTGACACAACCTGTTTTGAAACTTGCTGACTAAACAAGGTCTCAATCGCATCTCTTTCTTCCTGCGTCTGAATAGAAATGGTCAAACGTTTGTTTAGTTCTCTTGCAACGAATCCCCCACATATTCCTGCGATCAAAAACAAGATCGCTTTGGAATAGTAAACAATGGACGGCAAGAACATTCCATCTCCATAATTTTCAAACGCCCAATAAGAAACCCCTGCATATAATGCCGCGACAAACAATCCATTAAAAAAGCTCAACCAAAAGCTAAGGTGAAGTGCTGACACGATCAACATTGGGATGTAAATGAAAATCAAAGGAGAATCTAGAAATGCCGCATTTTGTTCCCAGGCAATAATGAAACAAAGCCAAACCATTGGTGCCAATGACTCAACGATCACCGAATAAAACTTATAACCTGTTGGAAGTGGTTTTTCACATGTTGAAATTTTGCCTACCATCAGACGTGAAATGAAAAGAAGCACAATCATTCCAAAACACACATAAATCCCGAGCTGCATGCTCATCGGGTTGAGAAAAATCTCAGAAATGGTAATTGGGAAAAAGACAATATTTATAAGCAACAGCACCAAGCCGAATAGCATAACTCCGAGAAATATCTCAAGTCTCCGTTTCTCGGTTTTGACTATTTCCAGGTCAATACATTCCTCCAAATCTTCAATTCGCATAATTTGCTTTTTGATATTCTTTTTGGCAACTTAATTTTAACATGTTTCGATCACACTAGACAATGAAATTTTGAAATCATAAGTTCCAACAACAGATACCACAAGAATGCAGCGACGGCTAATTGACAGAAATGATTTTCAAGATTTGCATCAGGCATTTTGTCATGCATTTTCTAATTACAAGGTGGAATTCAATTTGACTGAAGAAGAATTTGACATAAGGCTTCACCAAAAATTGAACATCGATTATCAACTTTCCGCGGGGACATTTGATGGAGATGAAATGATCGGATTCATTTTACATTCGTCCAATACTTATGAGGGTATTCCTACTGCATTCAATGGTGGTACCGGAGTCATTCCAGGATTTAGAAATCAACGAACCGGAGAAGAATTGTATGAGTTCCTATTGCCCAAAATCGCTGAGCGATCCATTGCCAGAATTTTGCTGGAAGTGATAGACACCAATGACCAGGCAATTCGACTTTATGAAAAAATCGGATTTCATTTTAGAAGAAAATTTCTTTGCTACAAACTCGAAGACCCCGTTTTCTTCTCAACTATTAAAGACACCACAACTGAAGGCTCAATTCAAGATATCGATGAAGATTTTGCTGATTTTGAACCTTCTTTTGTTGATAGTAAAAATCAGCTGCTTCAAGGTAAGGAAACGGTCTTACTAGCAAAGCAGGAAAATGAAGTGGTTGGGTATGTTGTCTTTCAGCCGATCTTCGGACGGATCTCTCAAATTGCCATTGCCAGGAAACATCGAAAAAAAGGACTTGGAAAGACTTTAATGAAAGGGGTTTTAAATCGAACAAATAAAAAATTGACCGTCATAAATGTGCCGGAAAACGAGTATGGTTTTCAACAATTCTTGTCAACCTGTGGTTTTGAAAACCAAATCAACCAGTTTGAAATGGAATTGATAATTTAGGTCATGCTATTCTCTGACCTGGAAAAAATAAGCGGTGGTTCAAGTTTAATTGTAACCGATCAGGAAATCACTCACTATGTTACTGATACTCGATCGCTACAAGGAAAAACCGGTGAAGTTTTTATTGCAATCAAAGGACCAACCAGAGATGGCCATGATTTTATTGAAGCCGCAGCAGAAAGAGGAACCAAAAATTTTATTGTAGAAGAAAACCCTACTCTTGCTTCAATCAATTTTGTACAGGTTGATCGCTCGATTGATGCCCTCCAGAAAATAGCCACAGCTCATAGAAATCAGTTTTCAATTCCAGTTATCGGGATCACCGGTAGCAATGGCAAAACCACAGTGAAGGAGTGGCTCTTCGAGCTTTTGTCTAGAAAATATTTTGTGGTGAAGAGTCCAAAAAGTTATAACTCCCAAATCGGAGTACCGCTCTCTTTACTTGAAATCAAATCAAATCATGAAATTGGAATTTTTGAAGCAGGAATTTCTCAGCCAGGGGAGATGGAGAAACTTCAAAGAATAATTCGGCCGAGTATCGGAATCTTTACAACATTGGGAGCAGCTCATGATAACGGATTTGTAAGCCCTCAAGAAAAACTGAATGAAAAACTGATGTTGTTTGGGCAGGTTGATAAATTAATATGCAGAAATGACGTAGAGTGGTTTGATCAGCTGCAAGACCAGTTACCATTAACCAAACTAGTTACCTGGTCAAAACAGGGAGATGCTGACTATTCTGTGGCCTGGCACGGCACAAAGGTTAGAATCAACGATGTTTATTTTCAAACAAGCCTGGAACATCTTTCGGAGCTAGAGAACATCACTCATAGCATCGTTGCAGCCTGTGAGATGGGGCTTTCATCGGAGGAGATTCAAGCAGGGCTAAATTCAATCAAATCCATCCCAATGCGCCTGGAGTTAAAAAAGGGGATCAATGGCTGCTTCATTCTTGACGATTCTTATAATAATGATTTGATCGGCCTGCGAGTGGCAATTGATCATCTTGATTCGCATCGGCAAAACAAAAAAAAGACGCTCATTCTCTCTGATATTTTCCAGACAGGAAAATCCAATAACGAACTGTACAAAGAGGTCTCGGAAATGGTTGAAGAAAAAGGTTTTGAAAGAATTATTGGAGTTGGGAGCAATATTTCGGAATGCTCAGACTTGTTCAAATTAGAAAAAAACTTTTTTCAGACCACAGATGAACTACTAGATAACCTTCCTGACTTTTCTGACGAGATGATCCTTGTGAAAGGTGCGCGTGACTTTAAACTTGAAAAAGTTGTAAGAAGAGTTGAAGAACGAAATCACGGAACAGTGCTGGAGGTGAATTTCGAATCACTTCGACATAACTTAAATCAATACAGGAGTTTGCTCAATCCTAAAACCAAATTGATGGGGATGGTGAAGGCTAACGCCTATGGAGGTGGAATAGCAGAAATTTCTAACTTCTTGCAATATGAGAAGGTGGATATGTTAGGAGTAGCCTATGTCGATGAAGCAATTCATTTACGGCAAAATGGAATCGACCTGCCTATCATGATTATGAACCCTAACATTACAAGCTTTTCGCAATTCGAACGGTTCAATCTAGAAGCTGAAATATTTTCCATCCAACATCTCAAAAGACTGATCGAAGAGGTTCAGGATTCAGTGTCTATTCATTTGAAAATTGATACCGGCATGCATCGCTTGGGGTTCGCTGAGAAGGAAGTTCCCAAGTTACTCGGATTATTGAAATCGAATCCTAAAATTGAAGTTGCTGGCATTTTTACGCATTTTTCCAGTGCTGATTCACCCAATGAAGATGACTTCACCAAGCAACAAGCATCCTCTTTTAATAGTGTTTATGATGAGATCTGTGGTGAGATTGGGTATAAGCCAATCAAACACGCATGCAATTCTCCCGCAATGGTACGCTTTCCTGAGTATCATTTCGACATGGTTCGTTTGGGCATTGGGCTCCATGGATACGATCCATCAGGTCAACTGAATCTTAGACCTTCTGGAATGTTAAAAACGATCATTTCTCAAATACTCGATTTAAAAAAGGGAGAAACCGTTGGCTATTCTAGAAGAGGGAAGCTCGAGCGAGATAGCAGAATTGCTGTACTTCCCTTAGGTTATGAAGATGGGTACTTGCGTGTTTTTGGAAATGGAAAAGCGTCTGCTCTTGTCAATGGAATATTATGTCCTACAGTGGGCAATATTTGTATGGACATGACGATGGTTGATGTAACCGATGTTGAAGCTAATATGGGAGATAAGGTAATCATATTTGGTGATACCCCAACTATTGAAGATTTGGCAGAAAAAGCTGATACAATTCCTTACGAAATTCTAACGAATATAAGCAGTCGGGTAAAGCGAGTATTTATTTCAGAATAAAATAGATCAGCCGCCACATCCAAGAAATTTTTGAAAGTCTACGTCTTTAGGAAAACCCTTAACCTTGTCACTATTCCTGTCGTCTTCTTCATTTGGGCTTACAGGTGAGATACTTTTTTTGACTTTACTTTCTTTCTTTTCCATACTCAACAATATAACCAACACATATCTTTGCGGCAATGGTTCAAAAGGATATAACAGATCTAAAAATAGGAGTACTTGGTGGAGGTCAGCTTGGTAGAATGATGATCCAATCGGCAATTAGCTACAACCTGGATATTTCAGTGCTAGATCCTGACCCAAATGCTCCCTGTGCTCATCTGGTTGAAAATTTCGAAGTTGGGAAACTTACTGATGCAGATTTGGTTTATGAGTGGGGCAAGCATTTTGATCTCATCACCATAGAGATTGAAAATGTAAGCACAGATGCTTTGAAAAAGCTCAGCAAAGAGGGTGTTGCGGTCTACCCACAGCCTGAAATTATCGAGTTAATTCAAGACAAGCGGAAACAAAAAATCTTTTATCAGGATAACGGCATCCCAACAGCTGGTTTCGTACTTACTGAAAACAAAGAAGAGGTACAAAAACATGTTGACATGCTTCCGGCAGTTAACAAACTTGGGAAAGAAGGATACGATGGGCGGGGTGTTCAAATAATCAGAGATGAACGTGACCTTGAAAAGGCCTTTGATAAACCAGGTCTGGTTGAGAAACTCATTGACTTTGAAAAGGAACTGAGTGTAATTGTATCTAGAAATGAAAAAGGGGAGGCCAAATGTTTTCCGGTAGTTGAACTATCCTTTCATCCTGAACACAATTTGGTTGAGTTTCTCTTTGCGCCAGCACAGATATCTGCTGAGCTAGAAGAGAAAGCAAACAGCCTTGCCGTGGATGTCATAGAAAAACTTGGGTTGATCGGGTTGTTGGCTGTCGAAATGTTTCTCACTAAAGATGGACAAATTCTGGTGAATGAGGTAGCTCCAAGAACTCATAATTCCGGGCATCAAACCATTGAGGCAAACCTGACTTCTCAATTTGAGCAACATCTTCGGGCAATCCTCAACCTCCCACTTGGATCAACCGATTCAATTACTCCTTCTGCTATGGTGAACCTATTAGGCGAAGATGGTTTTACTGGCGATGCAAAATACGAAGGATTAGAAGCGTGTATGGGAATGGAGGGAGTTTATGTGCATCTTTATGGAAAGAAAAAGACCAAGCCTTTTAGGAAAATGGGCCATATAACCATTGTGGATTCAGAAATTGAACGGCTGAAGGAAAAAGCAAGGACCATAAAAGAACTATTAAAAGTAAAAGCATGAGCAACCCTAAAGTAGGTGTGATAATGGGAAGCAAATCTGATCTTCCTGTAATGCAAGAAGCTGCAGATATCCTCAATGAACTTGGAGTAGATTATGAACTCACCATTGTTTCCGCCCACCGAACTCCACATCGAATGCTTGAGTACGCGGAAAGTGCTAGAGATAAAGGCTTACAGGTGATAATTGCTGGAGCTGGAGGTGCAGCTCACCTTCCTGGGATGGTTGCATCCTTAACCACTTTACCTGTGATTGGAGTGCCCATCAAGTCAAGCAATTCCATCGATGGTTGGGATTCCATTTTATCAATTCTTCAGATGCCTGGCGGAATACCTGTAGCCGCCGTTGCACTAAATGGTGCTAAAAACGCTGGAATCCTGGCGGCTTCAATTATTGGTTCAACAGATCAAGCCGTAGCTGAGAATCTGGTTTCATACAAAGATGGCCTGAAAGAAAAGGTGATGGATTCTTTAAAAGACTTGTAGGATTAGGTCTTTTTTAGAAAAGCAATCTTTTGTTTATCGGCTCTTACTATTGACTTTCGGAAGTTCCTAAAGGCATCATACTTCTCCTTATCAAATGTGCCATCTTTGATCATTACTTTTCGGACATATGTCAAGATACCATTCGCAAAAGACATGGAAGAAGAGTAGCTTCCAAATTCACTTTCAATAGTTGTTGGCTCTGGTAAAAATTCAGGCCTGAGTTGTTCTGGTATATTGAAAACCAAAGAATCAGAGTCCATATAACCCATGTTTATGGAGATGTCAAATTTTCGATCGCTGTCTCTATCAGGAACATATGTTTCTCTGGTGAACAGGTTAGGTTGTATAAAATATCTATTGCCAACACTATTGAACAGCTTGGTAGATGAAAACTTAACATTTAGATCAACTGAAGGAATAATATCACGATTGTTATTCATCTCAAAATCAGTCATCTGAAATCCTGGAACAACTAAATTCTTTTGAATCCATTGCCCTTGGTCATCTTCTCCCTGATTAGACACATAATCAATATTTCTATTTTCATATTGAAGACCAGCATATGAAATACTGACATTAGCTGCCGAATTGAAATTATTATCAACATCTATCAAAGCAGTTGTAGTTTGGGTATTGACTTCCGGAGGATAGTATGGTGTTCTCGCTAGTTTTCCACCATTCTTAGTAACTAAAAGAACGTCTCTGTTGCCAGTAAATCTTCCTGCATATCCAAAAGGATTGGTTTGGCTGGTACACTCCAGCCACAAGGTGTCTCCTTTGTTCGGAACACAAAGAATGACGTGATTAAATTGTGTATTTGAAAAATTGGGATCTAATTCAGGTGCCCCTCCTGATCCGGAATATACAATGGTATAATGCGATTCAATACCAACACTTTTCAAAAGTGATTGGGTGTAAAAGGATAATGCTTTGCAGTCTCCATACCCATACTCATCCACAATAGAATTTGAAAATGGTTGCCATCCACCAATTCCCAACTGAATGCTGACATATCTGGTATTTTCTTGTAAATAATTATAGATCACTCTGGCCTTATCCTCTGTTGTAGTATAGGGCTCGGTCAACTCCCTCATTTTTCTTGCCGTTGCTACTGGCAGGTTATCTAACCCATTGTTTAAAGAATTCTGAAAATGACCAAACGATTCCCAAGTAGATAAATCCCCCTCATAATCTTCAAACCTAAATTTCGATGAAGAGCAAACAATTTCCGGACGAACATTCTTTGGTTTATGGGGCTCTGAAATAATGGGTTTAAGATTTTCATATGCAAATTCTATAACTACCTGCCCATCACTTTCGCTTCTTCTGGATCGATCCTCAATGTTCATCACCTTATATCGAGGTTCATACTCCATTGGGCTGGTAATCTTAAATGTGGATATCATTACTCCTACTTCATCCCCAGGCAGCAGACGCCAGTTTGGAATATGATATAAATATTTGTACTCAAGTTCAAATTCGAATTCAACAATAAATGGATATTCTGCATGTCTCAGGTCTGCCACCTTTAACCGGTTATCTTCATAAATGCTAAAACCACTTATTGCGCTAACATCTTGTATCTCGGATTTTTTAAGCTGCTTTATTGATTTACCAAACTGATCAAAAAGTTCAGCTTTAAATGATTTCACCTTGATCAACCTATCATATCCAAGAGCTTTAACGGCGAACCTATTTTTTCCCTCTCCATTAAGAATGGCGATACGCTGTTTCACCTTGAAAAAAGCATGATCGTCTTCGGTAATAGTAAACTCCCCTTTGTCAAAGAGTAATACTGCATCTGCACCATCCATTATTCCAGGAGGAATATCATTTACAGTCAATTGGCATACACCAATAAAAAATTGAGCAATGAGAATACAAGAAAGAAGATATTTCATTTATGTTTTCTTAAGAACGACCAATTGTTCCTGCATTTGAATAAACTGTTCGAAAAATTCTTTCAGAAATTGGTATTCATCCTGATTAAAGATTGTCTCGGTCAAATCCAATTTGTTCATAATTACAAGCTTAGAACCTTGTTGGGTTGCATTATATACGAATTTGCCGGCATTATTAGGTAACCCAATTGCTTTGGACTCTGGAACGCTTTCAATAATCATCCCGGGAGGCAATTCAATGGTGATATAAATCATTTTTGATATTAAAGAAGCAAAATCTACAGGATAATTCCTCTTCTTTATCTTGAATGGGTTGGACTTCCACATTGGAATTAAAACAGGATTCACATATGTGACGTTTCCAGACTCCTCCATCTCGTATTCGAACTGTTGCTTAATACCTATAGGTTTCGAATAATCATCAAAATTGTTAAGTGAAACATCAATTATTTCCCACTCATCATGTTTGCTCAAGTTATCCTGATACTCAACACTATCCTGATAAAATGCAGCACGCTCTCTTCTTGCAGCATATCCGCTTAACCTCTTTTCAATATTCCCGCTTAGAACACCATCATTCGATAAAGATGCTGTAATACTGATCCGGGTGTTATGTTTCGCATTTGATCTAAGTGGAATCCAATCAGGACCAGACTCAGCAATAACGAGCCCCTTTCCATTCAGGCACCTTTCAGGTAACGCCCCCATTGGTAAATAAGGATCAGTTGCATCCAATAGATAGATTTTTCCATCAAGAAATGCCTTGCAGATTACATAATTAAATTGGTCGACAACTGGGAATGATGTTCTTACAATTCCATTTTTGCGAGTACTAATTAAGACAGGCTCAACCTTTATTCCAGCCTTAAACAGCATACTCGCCAAGGTCAAGTTAACTTCTGCAGCACTCCCTTCTCCTTCATTATAAACAGCTCTTAAGGGTTGACTTGTTGTAGTTCCTATATAACCATTCCAACTAAGTTTGTTCTTAACCTTCCAAAAAATAGAATTCGCCTTTTCTACTTCGGTCGATTCCTGACCATTTAAAGTCTCTTCTACAACTTTATTCAAAAACGGTGAGCCTGTCATTCGTTTATAAAAGTCTTCGCTTTTGACAAAGCTTTCATTCACTTTAGCCCATGACCCCATCAGGTCTTGATAGCTACTTCCAGGAAAGTCCTTTCCAGCCAGTTCAAAAACAATCTTTGAGACATAGTTGTCAGCCGTACTTAAGTACGGTTCTTTCTTAAAGGCTGGAACATCCTTCATAACCATTCTCATTTGCTTCGACTCAGCCGTATAAGTATCCGTTCTTCCTGATTGTCGTTCCCCTTGGAACGTTGCGTCGGTAGCCTGAGTCCGAATGGTAAACATCTGCGACCCCATAGTTGTCTCATTTGTTGTCAAGGGCAGGTAGCCTTGCATGTACTGTTTATAAACATAATATTCTATGAACCTTGGCCTATACTCACTCCATCGAGAAGGAATGGAATATTGAAATTGCCAATCTCTGTAATTGAAAAGAAATGGTGAGACAATTCTATACGAAATGTCCACAATTGATCCCACCTTTACTTGGGGCATAGATATTTTAACTTCTCTCCTGTACTTGTTTTCCTGTGAATCAAAAATTGCATCTTTAGCTAGCTTGGTTTGAACAACCTTGCCTCCGCTTAGATTATAGGTTATCCCTTTGACCGCATTCACTCTTTCTTGGTTCTTACCATTCTCAGGTGAATAATAAGAGATAAAGTGATCGGCCCAATCGAGACCATCTTTTGTTAATATTTTGACTCTCAAGTGCCGTACAAAAACAACCTCAAATTGCTGTGTATAATCAATCATTGATTCTCCGTAATCACCTAAAATCACAGCTGATGCTGAAGAATCCTTTGCATAAATAGTCATTTCAAGATCCGCATTGTCGACCTTTCCAAATTTCATCGGGGGCTTTTGTGCAAGCACAGTGAGTGCTGCAAAAAGCAGGGGTATGGATATTAATTTCATTGGTAGTAACTAGGTTAGTCGAATAAATGTATTAAATGTTAATACATTCATCAACTTAACGTCAACAATTAACTGTGACTTTGTTATCTCAAATACTATCTAGCTAAACTCTGGATCAATCAGGTACCTCAACTTCTTCTGGTTCTTCTTCACGCGGGAATAGAAGAGAGAACACTATTGCGAAGGTCAAAGCACCAATGATAATCGCGAATGAGAGGAAAATCGGGACATGAAGGTCAATAATTTCAGCAAGCATCTTGGCCCCAATGAAGATGAGTACAACCGATAACCCTTTTTGCAACAAGTAGAACTTATCTAGAATATTGGCAAGCAAAAAGAACATTGCCCTAAGTCCCATCACAGCGAAAATATTTGACGTATAGATTACAAACTCATTCTGTGTAATTGCAAATGCTGCAGGAATTGAATCTACTGCAAAGATCAAGTCCGTAGATTCTATCAAGACAATAACCAGAAAAAGAGGAGTAAATAGGAGTTTGCCATTCTCCCTCAGCCAAAACTTCCCGCCTTTATCAATGGTAGTCATAGGAAAAATCTTCTTTGCTGTTCTAAGTACAGGATTCTTATCCGGTTCGATTTCCATGTCCTCCTCCTCAGAAAACAGTTTAATACCAGAATAGACAAGGAAAACTCCGAACACATAAAGGATCCAATGAAATTCCGCAATAAGAAGGGCTCCTACAAATATGAAAACGGCTCTCAAAACAATGGCTCCAAGAATGCCCCAAAACAGTATATTATGATAATACTCTTCCTTGACATTGAAGTATCTTAAAATGAGTAGAATCACAAAGATGTTGTCTACGGATAACGCCTTTTCTGTTACATAGGCAGAAAAGAATTCAAATGTGGCTCCCTGGCCTTCACCATAGAAATAAATTAGAATTCCATAGCCTACTGATACGGCCACCCAAAATAAAGATTGAAGTAGTGCCTCTCGCTGAGTAACTTTTTGATGCTTCTTATGAAAGAGCCCGAGATCAACTATTAAAAAGATGACTATTATGACGCCAAAAACGCCAAAAAGCAAAGCCTCATTATGACCGGAAAATAAGCTCAAGAGCATATATCTATTCGGTGATTAGGGTTGGTGACCATAGCAAATAAACGAATTATCATTGAAATAAAGAAAAAATAGGATTTTCCTATTTCCAAATCAATGACCCATAAAAAAGATCACCCAAATGATAAACAGAAGTGGAAGAAGGATTGGTATTGAATACCTGAAAATGTAACCGAAGAAAGATGGCATCTTGATACCTACTTGCTCAGCTATTGATTTTACCATAAAATTTGGACCATTACCGATGTATGTTAGGGCTCCAAAAAATACCGCCCCCACTGAAATCGCCATTAGGTCGAGCATTGAATCTTTGTAATGATTGTTGGCAAACGAAACAACTTCTTTCATGTGGTTTACATCAGCACCAACACTAGCAAGTGAGGCCGTTAAGAAGTTAACGTAAGTCGGAGCATTATCCAGAAACCCAGAGAGAACACCAGTTCCCCAGTACAGATTACTAGGAGAAATCAATTTGGAACCTTCCGGTGATTGTGCATACAAACTAACCAACTCAAGCGCCGGCATCATCGTAAAGAAAATTCCAATAAAAAGATAGGCCACCTCTCGAATAGGCTCAATGTTAAACTCATTGCCCTGAATGGCCTGTAGGTCAGAAAATTTGTAGGAGCAAAGAGCAGCAGTCAACATGATGATCTCTCTCAGGTAAGAAAACTTCTGTTCCATGAAAACAATACCCGGTACCCATTCAAATACGTTAGGATCAAGGAAAACTGCTCCAACCACCACTGCCAACCAAAAGAAGTTTCTTTTCCCGCGAATACTAACTTTTCCGCTTGTAGGCTCTACTTCTTCACCGATGTTGGCGGCATAATCGGACTTGTTACGAATATCCACCAAATAGAAAAAAACCAGCAGGAAGATTACGGCTATCACCCATGGAATGAAATTGTGTTCCAATGTCCACATGAAAGGAATTCCTTTAAGGAACCCAAGAAACAATGGTGGATCTCCGATTGGCGTAAGACAGCCACCTACATTACTTACGATGAAAATAAAAAATACTATATGGTAAGGTTTAATTCGATTTTTGTTCAATCGGATAAATGGTCGAATCAAAAGCATCGAAGCGCCTGTGGTGCCTATTACATTCGCCATTACTGCTCCTATAGCCAACAGTATTACGTTGGTTATTGAAGAGGCATCTTTATCAACTACGATTAAAATTCCTCCAGAGGCCACATACAGGCCTGTTAACAAAGCGATGAACTGAATATACTCTGCTCCTGAATGAACTGGTCCATGCTCATTGTGTAACCCAAAAATGTAATATCCAATCACCAGGAGACCGAGGCAAACTGAAATGACCGGATAACTTTTATGCCAGAAATGCGGGTAGAACAATGGCCCAGTTGCTATCATCACTAGTAGCAAAACAAAGGGAATAACGCTCCAAGTTGCCGGCTCTACGTGCGAAGTGATTGTGTGATCGTCAGAATCAATGTGATGAATCTGCGCATCCTGGTTTTGTTCGTGCGGATCCTGCTCACCCGCATAGGTCATGGATGAAACCATGACAAGGAGAAAGGTGATTAGGGTTTTTACATACATACCAGGTGCGAAGGATACTCTAAGTTGGGTATTCACCCACTTAAAACCAAACTCAATTTATCAAATCAATTCTTTTAATGAAATGCCAAAGGCAGTTTCTGCAATTTTTGTTTTGGCGTCACTTTCAGAATAGACTTTCTTCAAGGCTTCTTCAATCGTACCGGATATGTCAGAAAAAATATCTACATCGGTAAGTTTTTCATCATTCTGAGGATCCATAAGGAAGGCAAATGTTCTGGCCATCCCGCAATTAGCGATGAAGTCAGGTAATAATGCAACCTCGCTATCCACATACTCTGCTATAGGACCGTAGAAAATTTCCGTATCACTGAAGGGTACATTGGCGCCACAAGAAATACACTCCAATCCATTTGTGATCATTTGTTCGCTTTGCTCCTTGGATACCAATCGAGACGCAGCTGCAGGAATGAAAATCTCCGCTCCCATTGACCAGATCTTCTCATTGCATTCCTCGAATGACAACATATCATCGGCGACCAATTTGTTTCCTTCCTTATCATAAAAGAGTTTCTTCATCTCATCCAGATCATAACCATCTGGATTAATCAGTCCTCCGACTTTGTCAATGATACCAACGATCTTCACTCCATATTTTGAAAGGTACAAAGCAGCAGTTGACCCAACGTTACCCCATCCTTGAATAATCGCTCGTTTCTCTTTGATATTTCCTCCCCAAATCTGATAATAATGTCTTGCTGCTTCAGCCACTCCATACCCGGTGATCATATCCGATACGGTATATTTCTTTGGTGAATCAGGAATGTATTCACTGTCTTCCAAAACTTTAGAAACGCCTTGTCTAAGTCGGCCGAGCATGTGAATCTTGGTCGGTTTTCTTGGGTTGAAATGTCCATTCACGATCCCCTCCTGCGGATGCCAAAGTCCCAAATCCTCAGTGATTGGAATCACCTCGTGAATTTCATCCACATTCAAGTCTCCTCCAGTTCCATAGTAATTTTTAAGCAATGGGAAAACCGCATGATACCAACGTTTAAGGACTCCTTCTTTACGAGGATCCGTTGGATCAAAATTGATTCCGGATTTAGCTCCACCTATTTGTGGTCCAGAAACAGTGAACTTGATTTCCATGGTCTTGGCCAGAGATTCAACCTCTCTCTTGTCAAGGCCCACACGCATCCGTGTGCCACCTCCGGCAGCCCCACCTCTCAATGAGTTAATAACCACCCATCCTTCTGCTTCTGTTTCAGGGTCGGACCATTCAAAAACTATTTCAGGTGTCTTTTCTTCAAATTTTTTTAGAAGATCTTTCATTCAATCAGGAATTAATTTGGGCCGCAAATCTAATCATTTAGAATAATGAATAATACCAGATGAAGTATCCCTTTCTGCTCCAGTTACAGAAGCCAAAACGTTCACCTCTTCTCTCAGCTTTAGAATCCCTAAAAACCCAAAAACGATAGCCTCCTTAAATTCCGCCAATTCTGGTTTTGGAACATAAAATTTTAATCCATTTTCATTACTATTCAATTTCTCGAGTAAGAATGAGTTGAAAGCTCCTCCACCGGTAGTGAATATTTTTGATCCGAGATTTAGGTGTGGTACAATATCAGCTATCACCTGCTCGGCAATAAATTCTGTATATGTTTTGAGTCCATTTGCTGGAGAAATATCTTCTAAAATTTC
>JANQST010000249.1 GCA_028279155.1 Cyclobacteriaceae bacterium | reverse complement strand
GAATATAGAGTACATTAACGAGTTGGGTTCCGATTTGTGTAGCCAACCGAATTCTTTGAGCTTCTCCACCAGAAAGCGTCTTTAGCGGTCTATTTAGGTTTAAATACGTCAAACCTACATCAAGCAGGAATCCAATTCTTTTACGCAGCTCCTTAAGGATTTCCGTGGCAATCACAAGCTGGCGTTCATTGAGCTTTTCTTCAATGTTTTCCATCCATGAACCCAATGAGGTGATATCCATTTCAGCTAATTCGCCAATATTTCTATCTCCAATCTTGTAATGAAGTGCTTCTTTTTTTAACCGTTTGCCATCGCATGCCTCACAAACTTTAGAATCCGTAAACTCTTTAACCCATGCTTGAATTTTCTCCGAGCCTGCATCTTTCTGTTTTTCCAGAAAATTGATAATGCCTTCAAACTTGGTGTTCCAATCTGTTCCTGGGTATTTAACCGAGCTTACAGCAACTGGAACATCGTCACCATAAAGAAGTAGGTGGATCACTTCCTCCGGAATGTTTTTTATGGGTGTTGAAAGGTTGACTTTATTCCTCTTAAGGATCGCTTCAATTTTTTTAAAGATCCAGATATCACGGTACTCTCCAAGCGGTAAAATTCCCCCTCTGCTGATGCTTAGGCTTTCATCTGGAATAATTGACCCTTTTGAAATCTCTTCAATGACTCCTAGCCCGTTACATTCAGGACAAGCTCCATATGGTGAGTTGAATGAAAAGGTATTTGGAGCAGGATCGTCATAGGCTAATCCTGTCTCCGGATCCATGAGATTCTTAGAAAAATGAGCAACACTCTCATCTTCCTTCAAAATCATCATCACCCCTGAACCGTGCTTAAGCGTGTCGTTTACGGACTGCCGAATTCGTTTTTTATCCTTTTCTGAGACCACAATTCGGTCAATCACGATTTCAATGTCATGGGTCTTGTATCGATCCAATTGCATTTTCGGAACCAGGTCTTGCACCTCTCCATTTACACGGACTTTCGAAAAGCCCATTTTCCGAATCTGTACAAAAAGTTCCCGGTAATGCCCTTTACGTCCCTTGACAACAGGTGCCAAAAGAACCAGTTTTTGCCCATCATAATCCCTGAGAATTAGATCTATTATCTGATCTTCTGATTGCCGGGTCATCTTGTTTCCTGACAAATATGAGTAGGCCTCTCCGGCTCTGGCATAGAGTAGTCTCAGAAAATCATAGATCTCAGTAACTGTCCCTACCGTTGATCTGGGGTTACGAGAAGTCGTTTTTTGTTCTATCGAAATAACAGGGCTGAGTCCCTCAATTTTGTCAACATCTGGCCGCTCCATATCTCCAATGAACGAGCGGGCGTATGCACTGAAGCTCTCCATGTAACGTCGCTGACCCTCTGCATAGATTGTATCAAATGCAAGGGATGATTTGCCACTGCCACTGATTCCTGTTATGACAATTAACTTATTGCGCGGGAGCTTTAAATCTATGTTTTTCAGATTATGTTCCCGTGCACCAATTATTTCGATGACCTCTTCTCTCTTTTCCAAAAATGATAAGTGGCGAGTGATGTTTTGAAATGCGAATTTAAAAGTTTGGAGAGAGATTATACTGACTGTAGAATTCATCAATCACTTTTACTGCTTCTGTGGCATTATCTACAACAGAAAACAGGTTGAGATCGTCTGCATTGATGTTATTTTCCTGTCCCAACATTACCTCCTTCATCCAATCTACGAGCCCTGACCAGTAGTCTCTACCAACTAACACGATTGGGAACTTTCCAATTTTCTCTGTTTGAATTAATGTTAATGCTTCGAACAGTTCGTCCATGGTACCTAGTCCCCCTGGAAGGCCTACAAATCCCTGGGAGTATTTCACAAACATCACCTTTCTCACAAAGAAGTAATCAAAGTCGATGCTCTTGTCTCTATCTATATAAATGTTATGATTTTGTTCGAAAGGCAATTCGATGTTTAGTCCAACTGATTTTCCTCCCTGAGAATTGGCACCCTTATTTCCTGCTTCCATGATTCCCGGACCACCACCTGTGATCACTCCGTATCCGTGTCGTACAATTTTCGCGGCAATCTCCTCCGCTATTTGATAGTATTTATTATCTGGTTTGGTTCTGGCTGAGCCAAAAATGGAAACACATGGCCCAATTTTAGCCATTTTCTCAAATCCATCTACAAATTCAGCCATCACCTTAAATATTACCCATGAATCTGATGTTTTGATCTCGTTCCAATCACGTTCCTTGAACGCCTTGATAATTTTTGCGCGCTGCTCTTCTGAAATCTCGTTTTCTTCCATTATCTACTTTACTAAATTTTTGAGGGCAGAATGTAACGAAGGATATTGAAAATTAAATCCCGTCTGCTCAATTTTTTTGCTAGAAACTTTATTGCCGCCGGTAAGCATGACCTGCATTTCACCCAGCATAAGCTTTAAAGCCAAGGAAGGAACGTTTGGTAGAAACAAAGGTTTTTTTAATTGCTTTGCGAGAAGTTGTGTGAACTCTTTGTTTGTTACTGGTTCGGGCGCTACTGCATTGTATATTCCTTTTTGCTCTGCTTGAATTAGATGAATAAACAGTTCGCAAAGATCATCAACATGGATCCAACTCATAAACTGCTTACCGGATCCTAATGGAGCACCAAATCCAAGTTTTATTGGACGCATCATTTCCATAAGTGCTGCTCCCTGGTCGCTTAGCACAATGCCAATTCTTACAATTGAGTTTTTAACTCCAAAATCATCGAGCTTCGAAACCTCACTTTCCCAGTCAGCTACTACATCAGCAAGAAAACCCTCGCCCTTACTTGCATTTTCATCAATCAAGTTTTCACCAGTATCCCAACCATAGATTCCAATTGCGGATGCGGAAATAAAATGACTAAGCCTTGAATTGTGGTTGCGAATTGCCTCTACAAGTAGCCTGGTTGATTGAATCCTGCTATCATAAATTTCTTTTTTCCATTTCTTGGTCCATCGCTTGGCTGCTACTCCGGCGCCTGCAAGGTGAATGATGGTATCGCAATTTTTAATTGCTTCTTTATCAATCTCATTTTTTTTGACGTCCCAATGAAATGATTGATACTCGTCATTCGTTGGATTTCTAGAAAGATGAGTTACTTCAAATCCCTTTTCAACAAGAAGTTGGCTCAATCTTTGACCAACTAAACCAGAACCACCGGTAATTAAAACTCTTTGCATTTGTGAACGTAGCTTTGATGAAGAATCAGTCATGAGAATAAAGGTTTATAAAAATACTCTGCTCGTCCTCATATTGTTTGGGTTCGAGGTTGTAAATGGTCAGAAAAAATTTGATTTGAACGTTAAAGAGGCAAACCTTGAACTGGAAGGAAAAAGTTTAACAGGTTATACTAGCTCCTTTGATTTCTCAAGAAGCGAGGTAAGAAAAGGGTGGTGGCGATATGCCCGACAGTTCGGAAGCCCCGTTGATATGCGGGAATTCTACAAAGTGAAAATTCCATCGCAGACAACCGATGGAAAC